>JBDSJV010000101.1:0-13185 GCA_039917225.1 Candidatus Limnocylindrales bacterium | reverse complement strand
GCCGGAGAGCACGGGGCGATCATCGGGTTCGTTGCTCAGCGGCTGGTGGCCATGGGCGAGTGCACCGGCCTGCCGTGCCCGGTCCTGGCGTTCGACGTGGCCGGTGGACCGCCGGCGGAGATCGCCTCCTCCGTCATCGCGGCCGCCACAACCGCCGACGGGGTCGTGGTGGCCGTCGCCGGACCGGATCCGGATCCCGCGATTGAGGCGATCGACCTCGAGTCGGGTGGCCGCCGCTCGCTCGGGAGCCTGAGGAACGGGACGTTGCCGCTCGCCGGCTGGTCGAGCGTCGCCGGGATCGAGACGGGTCCATCAGGGATCGGACTGGTTCGCGCCGACGGGACGCCAGAAGCGCTCGATGTCGGCGCCGCGTTCCACCAACCCGCCACCGATATCGAGGGAGTGCTGCCATGACTAGCGTGACCAACCGACCGATGACCCAACGACGTCACCGGGCAATCCTCTCGGCCGCGGCCCTGGCCGCGGCGCTGATCGGCGGTCTGGCAGGCCCAGCCGGGGCGCACGGACCCGACCCGAGCGTCGGTGGGACGCGCTGGGCGCCAAACCAGGCGCTCAAGTACCAATGGCGAAGCGGCCAGACGCCACCCTCGTGGATGACACCGGCCATCGATGCCGCGGCCGCCGACGCGACCCGGACCCGGGCATCGCGGGCCGCGACGTTCTCGCGTGTGAGCTCGGGTTCCGCCAGTCTCGTGGCCTACGGGGAGCCGACTGGCTGCTCGCCCGCTGGAATCGCCTGCTTCAGTCGGGCGGGCGCACCGTCGTACTTCCTGATGTGGTTCCGCGCCCACGGCCACGTTTTCGACTGGGGAAGCCTGCGCTGGTGCCAGGCACTGACGACGCTGGTGAACGGCTGCTTCGACGTCGAGAACGTCGCCCTCGATGAGTTCGGCCACGTCGAGATCCTGGGTCATCACGTGAACCTCGCCGATGGATCGGACTATCGCGATGCCGTCGTCCAGACGGTGGCCCGCGCTCGTCCGGCAGCCGGCTGGCAGGATCACGCCTTTGCCCGCTGCGACACGGCACGGCTGCAGCTCGAATACGATCGGCAGAGCCCGCGCGATCTGTTCTCGTCCTGCCTGGCCATCCCCACCACGCTGGTACTGTCGGCCAATCCGACGAGCACGTGGTCCGGCGGCAGCGTGACCCTGACCGCGACGCTTCGGACGACGTCGGCCAGCTCGAACGGCGCGCTCGCCAGCGATCCGGTCAGCGGCCGGACCGTCACGCTCCAACGGCGCACGCCGGGGACTGCGACCTGGTCGGCCGCGGGGACACTCTCGCCAAGCAGCAGCGTCGAGGGCAGCTACGCGCTGACCCTGTCAGCCGCGGCCACCTACGAGTGGCGGGCGGTCTTTTCCCCCGTTCCCGGGGACGGGGCCCTCGCGGCGACATCGGGGGTCATCAAGGTCATCGTCGGCACCTGTGCCCAGCCGACCTGTGCCGGGAACCGCGCGAAGGTCGCCACGGCGCGGTTCGGCGGGTACCGCTCGTGAGCTCGTTCCGGGGTCGGGTCGCAACGCTGGCTGCAGCGCCCCGTCTGCTCGGGCTGAGCCTGCTGGTGAGCATCTCGGGGCTCGGATGCTCGGCAGCCGCAGGGGGGTCGTCCGGATCACCCGACGTGCCAGCCGCAACGGCGACGGCGACGCCGCCGGCAGCGGCAACGGCGACTTCCGGGCCCACGGCCGCGGTGTTCACCGCTGTCGTGGCCGTCCTCGTCACGGACACCGCCGCCACCGAGGGGCAGCTGGGTTCGTACGCCATCGATGGGCAGGGCAGTGACGCTCCCTGGCTGCCGTTCGGATCGCTGATCAGTGTCGAGGCGGACGCCCGTCATCCGGTTTCGATTCGATTGCTTGATGGTGGCTCGATCAGCGGCTGGGTCGCCGACCTCGCGGCCTGGGACGACACGAGCGGGTCGTTCGCCCGACGCGTGGCCGAGCAGGAGGACGGACCCGCCGTTCAGGACGTCGCACTCGGCCCACTTCCAGCTGGCCGCTGGGTTCTTGCCGTCCGGCTGTTCCGGGCCGACGCCCGTGGCGATGGGACCACCTTCTGGGCCGTGACGGTGCGCTGACCCGCTACAACGATCGACCCGCCCGGATTCCGGGCGGGTCGTCTGAACCGCGAATCGGTTGGCGGCCCGTCGAGGCCGCCGGGATCAGGCCGAGGCCACCGCCGCGGGGCCCCCGAAGATGGAGACCTGGGCCTCCTCGGGCAGCATCACCCCTAAGACCTTCTGAAGCGTGAGGAGGTGCACGCAGGCACCCCAACTATCGAAATAGTGACAGGTGCAATGCCACTGACCGGATTCGAGACTGACCTGGTGCGTGTCGTTGTCGCCGCGGAAGGTGAGCGACAGTCGATCGAGCGAAATACGATCGAGTTCGCGGGCGTACCGATTGGCCTTCTCGACCTTGCCGATCAGGGAGCTGTGCATCTGGCCCGACCTCCGGCCCCCGCAGGGGCTGCTGGCGAGCCGCCGTCCGGTCATTGCACCGTCGACCAGGCGAAGCGGTCGCGGGGACAGCCTACACCCGCGGGCCCGGGCGCGACAGCCCGGACCGAAGTCAGGGGGCGCTCGTACCCTCGCGCCCGAAATCGTCGGCCAGACGGACCACGTCGTCGAGCTCCGGGGTTGACACCTCGATGAGCTCACAGCGCTCGATGGCGGTAAACCGATGCCGCCGGCCGGTCTGGATATGCGCGTCCCCGCCGGGCCCGAGCTCGAGGTCGCGATCGACCCCGGCAGCATCCTCGAGGGTCAGCAGGAGGCGGCCGCTGACGACCCGGATCCACTCATCCTTGACGTCGTGGCGCTGATAGGAGAGTCGACGCCCGGCTTCGATCACGATGGTCTTGCCCACGTATTGATCCGTGTGTGCCCAGATCAGCTCATGACCCCAGGGTTTGTCGACCCGTCGTGCTTCCCCGGGCGAGCCGGGATCCGGTCCTGCCACGATCAGTTTCCGCGGACCAGCTGCTCGCCCGACACCAGCAGGTCCTCGCGCAGAGCGGCCGAGGTGGCCTCGGTGTAGATGCGCATGAGTGGCTCCGTTCCCGAAGCGCGCACCAGGAGCCAGCTTCCGTCCGCGACGAAGAATTTGAACCCGTCGTTCGTGGCCAGGATCTGCGTGCTCGTGACGGGCTGGCCAGCCAGCTGGGTCGGGGGTTCATCACGGAGCCCGACCAGGACGTGATGCTTGACCCCGTCGTACTCGGCCCGCTCGAAGTGGACGTCGATTCGCCGGTAGAACGATGGTCCGGCCAGCTCGTGGAAGGCCGCCAGCGCCTCGGAGACCGTTGTCCGGCCGCGCGCCCGTTCGCGCAGGAAGAGATCGAGGAGCAGGAGGTCGGCGTAGATCCCGTCGCGCTCCGGCAGGTGCATCCCGAACCCGAAGCCACCGCTCTCCTCGGCCCCCATCATCGCGCCGGTCTCGATCATCTTCGGCCCGATGTACTTGAACCCGACCGCGGTCTCGTGAACCTCGATGCCATAGTGCTTCCCGAGCCGGGCCGCCATCGAGGTGTTGTTGACCGAGATCGCGACCGGCGCCCGCAGCTCGCGATACTCGGCCAGGTAGTACATCAGCAGACCGGTCACCTCGAGCTGGTGGATGAAGGTGCCCCGCTCGTCGGCGGCCCCGGCGCGGTCCGCGTCGCCGTCAAGGAGCAGGCCGAGGTCGTACCCACCCCTGGCCAGCATTCCGAGCGCCTCGTCCACGTTGGGTCGAATCGGCTCCGGGTTGACGCCGCCGAAGTACGGGTTCCGCTCCTGGTGGATCTCGGTGACGCTGATTCGCCCGCCGCCGAGGAGGCGGCTGATCCAGCCGGCGCCGGCACCCCACATCGGCTCGACCAGGATGCTGGCATCCGCCGCCTTGAGCGCATCGACGTCCACCGTCCGGCGGAGGTAGCGCTCGTAGCCCTCGAAGGGATCGAAGCGCTCGAACATCCCGGCTGCCTCGGCGTCGGCGATCGGCCGACGGGGCAGCGTGACGCCCCCGTTGGCGGCGATCCCGGCCTCGATGACCGAGAGCATGTCCGGTCCGGCGGCCGATCCGGTCGGTGACTTGACCTTGAACCCGTTGTCCGTCCACGGGTTGTGGCTGGCGGTGATCACGATCCCGGCGGACGCGCCGCGCTCGACGACCTCGTACGAGCTCATCTGCGTCGGGACGGCCGTCGCCGAGAACGCGACCGGGATGTCATTGGCCAGGAGGACCTCGGAGGCCGCGATCGCGAAGTGCTCCGACGCGAACCTGCGGTCGTAGGCGATGACGACGCCCCTGGCCTGTTCGCCGCGATCGATCACGTAGCGCGCCACGCCGTCGGCGCATCGCCACACCGCGTCGAACGTGAAGTCCTCCGCGATCCGGGCGCGCCAGCCATCGGTGCCGAAGACGATCCTGGCGGCGGCGGGGGCGTCGGTCACGAGGGCTCCTCCCAGCGGTTCACGCGGTCCACGAGCGCCTCCACCGCCCCGCGATCGGGAGCGGCATCGCGGAGCAGCGCCACCGGTGTCGAGGCGAGGATACCGCGCGGTCCGGACTGGACCGTGAGGCGGCCCCCGACCCGCTCGACCACGAGATCGTCCGGGCCCGCCTCAGCGGTTGCGTTCGGCTGGATCACCGCGCCGCTGCCCCGGGCTCCGATGGCACCCAGCAGCACGCTCCAGCTGCCCAGATCGCTCCAGCCGGCGTTCATCGCAGCCATCACGACGCGCCGGTCACTGGCCGCGCTCTCCATGACCGCGCGATCGATGGAGATCCCGCGAAGCTGGTCGTAGGCGGCCGCCAGGCCGCTCTCGCTGCGGACCACCGGCTCAAGCAGCGTGATCAGGCCCGTGTAGCGCTCGAGTGCATCCCGGATCGCCCCGCGCTGCCAGACGAAGATCCCGGCGTTCCAGGCGATCCCGGGTACGTCCAGCAGGGCCGCGGCGCGCTCGCTGCTGGGCTTCTCCTCGAAGGCACGGAGCGGAGCGACCCGGAGACCGTCGCTTTCGAGGGCCTCGTCAGTGAACGGCAGCAGATAGCCGTACTCGGTCGCAGGTCGATCTACCTGGATCCCGAGGGTCACGAGCGGTGTCTCGACCCCGAGAGCCCCGCCGGCCAGCCGGGCAGCTCCCGCCAGGACGTTCCGGAACACCCCCTCCCGCTCGATCGTGTGATCGGCGGGCAGCACGAACATGACTTCGTCATCGGGCCGCTCCACGAGGATGGTCGCCAGGGCGATGGCGGCCGCGGTGTTCCGACCAGCCGGTTCGGCAATGACACGGACACCCGGGCACTGGGCCCGGACGAGCGTCGCGTAGCGCCGGTCGGTCACGATCGAGACATCGCCGAGGGCCAGGGCCAGATCAGGATGCCCGACCGCGCGCGCGACCGTCCGCTGCAGGAGCGACGAGTCGCCCAGGAGCGGGAGGAACGGCTTGGGCGTCTCGGGGCGGCTGAGCGGCCACAGGCGCGTACCGCCACCGCCGGCCAGGATCACGACGTACATGTGGGGCATCCTACCGAACCCAGGCGACCCGGAACTGCCGCGCCGGCTGGCGCGCGAACCGAAACAGACATTGCGGTCGGACCCGGCCGACCGTACCATGCGAATTCGCGTGGCTACCAGCCGCTGTGACCCGTGAGGTCCCATTGCCGTCGTCCCCAGAGATCGCGAATACGGGATCGGCTGCCGACGTCGAGTTGATCGGCATCACGAAGCTCTTCGGAGCCGTCCGAGCGGTTGACGACGTATCCCTCAAGATCGAGCGCGGTTCGTTCTACTCGCTGCTCGGGCCCAGCGGCTGCGGCAAGACGACGACGCTGCGGATGATCGCGGGCTTTGAGCAGCCGACCGACGGCGAGATCCTGATTGCCGGCGTACCGGTCGCCGGTGTCCCTCCGTACCAGCGCCACGTCAACACAGTCTTCCAGCACTACGCCTTGTTCCCCCACATGAACGTCTCGAGGAACGTCGGCTACGGCCTTCGCCAGGTCGGCGTGACGAAGGCCGATGAGCGGAGGAGGGTCGCTGAGGCGCTCGAACTCGTCCGCTTGTCGGGGTACGACGAGCGCCGTACCTGGGAGCTGTCCGGCGGACAGCAGCAACGTGTCGCGCTCGCGCGCGCGCTGGTCAATCGACCCACGGTCCTCCTGCTCGACGAGCCGCTCGGCGCGCTCGATCTCAAGCTCCGCAAGGAAATGCAGCTCGAGCTCAAGGGCCTCCAGCAGGAAGTCGGGATCACCTTCGTCTACGTGACCCACGACCAGGAAGAGGCCCTGACGATGAGCGATGTCATCGTCGTGATGCTTGACGGTCGGATCCAGCAGCAGGGCTCCCCGGAGCATCTCTACGAACGGCCGCGCAACCGTTTCGTGGCGGGCTTCATCGGGCAATCGAACACCATTCCGGGGACGCTCTCGGACTTCGACGCAACCAGCAGGCTGGCCGTCGTGGAGACGGCGTCCGGGCTCCTGCTGCGCGGCCGGATCACCGACCCAGCGGCCACGCCGGCGATCGGCGCCCGGGTCCTGGTCGCCGTCCGGCCGGAGCGGCTGGAGCTGGCCGCCGCGGATGCCAGGGGCGCCGGGGATGGAACCACCGTGCCCGGCCGGGTCCACCAGGGAACCTATCTCGGGGATCAGACCGAGTACCGGGTCGACACGGACCTGGGGCAGCTCATTGTCCGTCGCCCACATCACACCGGAGGCGGCGTGATGGCCGTCGGTCCGGGCTCAAGCGTCTCGGTCCACTGGCGAGACGAGGCGAATCTCGTGCTCGTCGAGTAGTCGGCGCCTGGAGGACGCCGCGTTTCTGGTTCGGACATCAAGACGATCGGAAGCAAGGGCCAGGACTTGCCTGGTGCACATCGGAGGACGCATGGATCGCTCAGAGTTCCAGAAACTCTTCTTGGATTACCAGCGCGGTCGGATCAACCGCCGGACGTTCCTGAAGGCCAGTGGCCTCGGCATGGCGGCGGCCGTCATCGCTGCCTGCTCGTCCAGCGGGGGAGCTTCACCGGAGCCGTCTGCCGGCAGTACCGCGACCACGGCCCCGAACCCGTCCGTCGACCCGAACGCGGACTGGGCTCCACCGACCGGCGTGCAACTCGGGGACACGCTGAACCTGACCACCTGGCCGAACTACCACGACCAGAAGACGCTCGACAAGTTCACCGAGCTGACCGGCGTGGCCATCGCGCTCACGATCTTCGGCTCGAACGAGGAGATGCTCGCCCAGCTGCAGGCAGGCAGTACCGGATGGGATGTCCTCGTGCCGACGAACTACACCTTCGAGACCTACGGTCAGCTGAAGCTTCTCGAGCCCCTCGATCTGTCAAGGATCCCGAACTTCGTCTCGTCCCGCTACGAGCCGCGGTTCCTTGAGCCGGCCCACTACCCGGCGGGCTCCAACGATCTGTTTGGCATCTCCAAGGACTGGGGCACGACGGGCTACGTCGTGAACACCAAGCACGCCACGAAGCCGATGACCTCGTGGAAGGACTACTTCGACATGGCCCAGGGCGAGTTGTCCGGCAAGGTCATGATCCACGACTACCAGCTGACCGCGATCGGCAACGCCCTGAAGTACTTCGGTTACTCGTTCAACTCGGTCGATCCGAACGAGCTGGCGAAGGCCGAGGAACTGCTCCTGGCGACGAAGAAGCACTTCTTCGCCATCAGCTCCGACTACCAGCCACCGATGCGCTCAGGCGACGCCTGGGTCTCGATGGCCTGGACCGGCGACGCGGCCCAGCTCAATCGCGACATCCCCGAGATCACCTACACGATCGGTTCCGAGGGTGGAGAGATCTGGTCCGACTTCTACGCCGTCATCGCCGGCGCTCCGCACCGTGACGCGGCCTACGCGTTCATCGACTACATGGCGGTCCCGAAGGTCATGGCCGCCGATGCGGAGTTCCACGGATACCCGATCGTGGATGCGGCCGGGATCGAACTGCTGCCGGCTGACTTCACCAGCAACCCGATCATCTACCCGGACGAGGGCCTGCTCTCCGCGCTCGAGTTCGGAGCCGCCGTCACGCTCACTGACCAGAACCGCGCGGATCTCTGGAACCGCGTGAAGTCCGCCTGATCAAGCGCACAGCACGTTGATGGAATCCGAGGGGCGACGGGCCGCCCCGGGTCGAGGGTCCGGTCTGGTGACCGCGCTCCTCCTCGCCCCGGCGACGGCCTGGTATCTGCTCCTGCTGATCGTGCCCCTCGGAATCCTGATCGTCTTCAGCTTCGGGACGCGGAGCGACGTCGGCGGGTACGCCCCCGGCCTGACGCTCCAGAACTACATCGATCTGCCGACCCGCTGGCCGGCCTTCCAGAACACGCTGACCCTCGCCCTCATCGGGACGGTGCTCTGCGCGGCGATCGCCTATCCACTCGCCTACTACCTCGCCACCCGGGCCGGCGAGAAGCGAACGGTCCTCCTCATCCTGGTCATCCTGCCGTTCTGGACGAGCTTCCTGGTCCGGACCTACGCCTGGCTCCAGATTCTCGGCACCAACGGCATCCCCACGCTCCTCGAGGCGCTGGGGGTCGAGCCGAGACCGGTGTTCCTCAACACGCCGGCCGCGGTCCTTCTTGGGATCGTCTACAACTACCTGCCGCTGATGGTCTTTCCGCTCTACGTCAGCCTCGAACGGCTCGACAAGCGACTGCTCGAGGCGTCCAAGGATCTCGGCGCCAACCGGCTCAGGACGTTCTTCCAGGTCACGCTGCCCCTGACCGCGCCGGGCCTGGTGAGTGGAGCTCTGCTCGTCTTCATCCCGATGATGGGCGAGTACATCATTCCGTCGATCCTGGGCGGCGGAAAGATCTACTTCGTCGGCAACGCGCTGGTCGATCTCTACCTGCAGTCCCGGAACTGGCCACTCGGGTCGGCTGCGGCCATCGGCCTGATCGGGCTGGTGGTCATCACCGTGACCATCTACCTGCGCTTGACGCGGGTATCCAGCCAGCGCGACGTGAGCCTTCTCTGATGGCCTCCAGCACGGTTGCCTCGAGCGCTGCGCCCCGGCCGGGGCGACGACGCGTACCCCGACCCGGGCTTGGGGCCGATCGCCTGTTCCGGACGCACTCGGCCCTGGTCTTCCTCTTCCTGTACGTACCGATCGGCCTGGTGGTGCTGTTCAGCTTCACCGCCGGCGACTACGCGGGCGAATTGCGTGGCCTGTCCCTGCGCTGGTACGGCGCCGCGTTCGACAACCAGTTCGTCACTCGCGCGCTCAGCAGCAGCCTGCAGGTCGGCTTCCTGACCGGGATCCTGTCGGCAACGTTCGGGACCATCGCCGCCCTGGCGCTGCAGCGGGTCCGACCCCGTATCCGGACCGCCTACGACACGCTGACCTATGTCGCCATCGTCATTCCGGGGATCGTGATCGGGATCGCCTCGCTGGTCTTCTTCGTCAACCTGTTCGGGTTCCTGAACCCGCTGCTGGAAGCCATCTGGCCGGCCGCCCTGGGGCCAGCACCACACCTCGCGCCCGGCCTGCAGACGATCGTTGGAGCCCACACGGTCTTCGCCATGGCGATCGTCATCGTCCTCGTCCGGACGCGGCTCGCGGGCATGGACCGGACGCTCGTCGAGGCCTCGGCCGACCTGTTCGCGACGCCCTGGAGGACGTTCCGCCAGATCACCCTGCCCCAGCTGTCGCCGGCGATCCTGGCGGGCTTCCTCCTGTCGTTCACCTTCAGCTTCGATGAGTACGTGATCACCTCGTTCGTCAAGGGCAACATAACGACGATCCCGATCTACGTCTTCTCGTCGATCCGGCGGCCGCCGGTGAAGCCGGACATCAATGCCATCGCGACCGTGATCCTCGCCTTCACCCTGCTCATGCTCGTCGCTGGCTGGCTGGTCTACCGGCGCGGGTCGCGGCGATCAGACAACTCTGTGCCCGTCTCGGAGCCGACCGCCGATGTCTGACCAGCAGCCCGATCTCGTCGATCCGGGGCGTGGGCCGACGGCATCGCAGGCAGCCGGGCTGACCCTTGCGGCGGCGCAGGCCGTGATCGCGGCGGGCCTGGCCGCCGCCCGGGACATCGGCATCCCGATGTCGGTCGCGATCGTGGATTCGGGCGGCCAGCTCGTCGCCTTTGAACGGATGGATGGGGCCGACCTGGTGACGATCACGCTGGCCCAGGACAAGGCCTGGACCGCCTTGGTGAACCGGATGCCGACCGGCGACCTTGGCCCGATCGTCCAGCCCGGAGCAGAGTTCTACGGCTACCACACCATCAAGGGCGGCCGGACCATCATCTTCGCCGGCGGGCTACCCCTCGAGCGCGACGGGGTGCTGGTGGGAGCGCTCGGCGTCAGCGGCGGGGACTCGAAGCAGGATGCTCGCGCGGCCGAGGCCGCGGCGGGCGCGTTCGCATCGCCAGCGACTTGAGGAAACCCTAGCTCGCGACCCCGAGATCCGGCGCCGGCAAGCCTGCCTCGGAGGCGAGCAGCGCCGCCTTGTCCGTTCGCTCCCAGGGGAGGTCCAGGTCCAGGCGGCCGAAGTGACCGTAGGCGGCCGTCGGGCGGTAGATCGGCCGGCGAAGGTCCAGGGCAGAGATGATGGCAGCGGGACGGAGATCGAAGTGTCGCGCGATGAGGGCTTCGATCTTGGCGTCGGGTACCTGGTTCGTGCCGAACGATTCGATTGAAACGGACAACGGGCGAGCAATCCCGATGCCGTAGGCGACCTCGAGCTCGAAGCGGTCCGCAAGCCCGGCCGCGACGACGTTCTTGGCCACCCAGCGCGCCGCGTACGCGCCGGACCGGTCCACCTTCGTCGGATCCTTGCCGGAGAACGCACCGCCGCCGTGGCGCGCCATGCCGCCATAGGTATCGACGATGATCTTGCGGCCGGTCAGTCCAGCGTCGCCCATCGGGCCACCGAGCACGAAACGCCCGGTCGGGTTGACGTGCATGACCGGATCGGTTTCCCGCAGCTCGGCCGGGATCGTCGGCAGGATCACCGCGTCGATGAGTTCATCGCGGAGCCGGCCGGCGCTGACGTCGGGGTCGTGCTGGGCCGACAGCACGACCGTCCGGACACGAACCGGGATCCCGTGGTCGTACTCGACGGTGACCTGCGTCTTGCCATCCGGACGGAGATACGGAAGCTGGCCGGACTTGCGGGCTTCCGCCAGCCGTCGCGCGATGCGGTGGGCCAGGGCGATCGGCAACGGCATGAATTCCGGGGTTTCGCGGCAGGCGAACCCGAACATCATGCCCTGGTCACCAGCCCCGAGCTCGTTGACCGAGAGGCGCTCCCCTCGTACCTCGAGCGCGGCATTCACACCCTGGGCAATATCGGGCGACTGTTCCTTGACCGACACCATGGTGCCGCACGTCTCGTAGTCGAACCCGTAGTCCGCGCGCGTATAGCCGATCTCGCGGACCGTTTCCCGCACCACGGCCTGGAAGTCGATGTACGTGGTTGTGCTGATCTCGCCCAGTACGATGACGAGGCCGGTCGTCGTGGCGGTCTCGCAGGCGACCCGGGCATCAGGATCGTCGGCGATGATCGCGTCCAGGATCGCGTCGCTGATCTGATCGCACATCTTGTCAGGGTGACCCTCGGTCACCGACTCCGAGGTGAACAGGTAGTTGGCGGCTTCCACGATGCTGGTCACGCGTTGGGCCCGGTCATGGGCGTGAGCCTAGCACGAGGCACGATCCGGCTTGGCGACGTGCCCGCGATGCGCTCGTATTCCGGGCACCGATAGACTGCCGACGATGGATGCAACGAGTCTCGAGGTCGCGCGGGCGCACGACGCCGGAGATCCGCTGGCCGCCTTCCGCGCCCGGTTCTCGATACCGGACCCCGGCCTGGTCTACCTCGATGGCAACTCGCTCGGCCGGCCGCCCAGGGCGGCCCTGGAGGCGGTGCGTCGCCTCGCCGAGGAGGAGTGGGCCGGTGAGCTGATCCGCGGCTGGAGCCACTGGCTCGATGCGCCGATCCGGATTGGCGACCTGCTGGGGACCTCGATCCTGGGAGCCCGTCCCGGCGAGGTCGTCGTGACCGACTCGACCACGGTCAACCTGTTCCGCCTGGCGTCGGCTGCTCTTGACGCTCGCCCCGGTCGACGAGCCATCGCCATTGGCCGCGAGGAATTCCCGACCGACCGATACGTCATCGAGGGTCTGGCGGCGGCTCGCGGACTCGAGATCCGCTGGCTCGAGGGCGACCCGATCGACGGGCTGACGGTCGAGGAACTCGAGCGGCTCATGGACGATGATCTGGCGCTCCTGGTCCTCTCCCACGTCAACTACCGCTCGGCGGCGATCGTCGATCTGGCGGATGTCACCGCCCGGGCCCGAGCCGCCGGAGCGCTGGTCCTCTGGGACCTCTCTCACAGCGGCGGAGCGCTGCCGGTCAATCTCGAGGCGAGTGGCGCCGATCTCGCGGTCGGCTGCACCTACAAGTACCTCAACGGCGGGCCCGGGGCGCCAGCCTATCTCTACGTCCGACGCGAGCTCCAGGAATCGCTCCGGCCGCCGATCCAGGGCTGGTTCGCGCAAGCCCACCAGTTCGAGATGGGGCCAAGCTTCGAGTCCCGCGCCGGGATTGCCGGTTGGCTCGTGGGAACGCCCGGGATGCTGGGGCTGGCCGCGGCCGAGGCCGGGATCACCCTCTCGGTTGAGGCGGGCATCGAGCGAATCCGGGATAAGGGGGTGGCGCTTACGGCGTACGCTGTGTCGCTCCTGGACGCCTGGCTGGCGCCGCTTGGCTGCTCGCTCGGCTCGCCGCGCGATCCGGCCCGACGGGGCAACCACGTCTCGATCCTCCACCCCGATGCGCGCGGCCTGACCGCGGCGTTGATCGCCCGCGGGGTGATCCCGGACTTCCGCGCGCCCGACTCGATCCGGATCGGCCTGTCCCCGCTCGCGACGTCGTTCGAGGACGTCCATCGCGGCCTGACGGCCCTGAGAGAACTCCTCGAGGCCGGATAGCCAGCCTCGCGCGGCGCGAATCACGCGCGGCGCGAATCGCGCGCTGCGAATCGCGCGGCGCGAAACGCGCGCTGCTCCTCGATGCCAGATAGTCAGCACATGACTCCGCGTCGGCGGATTGGCGCCACGGAGTCACGGGCCGGCGGTTCTGACAACTCGCGGGGCGTCGGAGCAGGCAGTCCACGCTCGATCGCAGTCATCATCTCC
>JBDSJV010000100.1:0-12256 GCA_039917225.1 Candidatus Limnocylindrales bacterium | reverse complement strand
CGATCCTGGATGAGGACCACTACGGCCTCGACAAGGTCAAGGACCGCATCCTCGAGTACCTCGCGGTCCGGTCCCTGGCCGCCACGATCAAGAGTCCGATCCTCGCCCTGATCGGTCCGCCCGGCGTCGGCAAGACATCGCTCGGCAAGAGCGTGGCGCGTGCCATGGGCCGCAAGTTCGTCAGGATGAGCCTCGGTGGAATCCACGACGAGGCGGAGATTCGCGGGCATCGCCGGACCTACATCGGCGCCCTGCCAGGACGGATCATCCAGAACGTCAAGACCGCGGGCACGAACAACCCCGTCTTCATGCTCGACGAGATCGACAAGATCGGCATGGACTTCCGGGGCGATCCGTCGTCCGCCCTGCTCGAGGTCCTGGATCCGGAGCAGAACAACACGTTCCAGGACAACTACCTCGAGGTCCCCTTCGACCTGAGCAAGGTGCTGTTCATTGCGACCGGCAACCTGGCCGACCCGATCCCGGCCGCCCTCCGCGACCGGATGGAGATGATCCAGTTGCCGGGCTACACCCAGCAGGAGAAGGCCCAGATCGCGAAGCGGTTCCTGGTCCCGAAGCAGTTGGAGAACCACGGCCTTCGGCCGAAGCACATCGAGGTGACGGACGAGGCAATCAAGGAGCTGGTCCAGGCCTACACCCACGAGGCCGGGGTCCGGAACCTCGAGCGAGAGATTGCCAACGTCATGCGCAAAGTGGCCCGCAAGGTCGCGGAGGGCCGCAAGCGTCGGACGGTGATCGACCGAAAGAAGCTCGTGGAGTACCTCGGGCCGCCGAGGTTCGAGTACGGCGAGCTGGAAGCCGAGGACCAGACCGGAGCGGTGACCGGACTCGTGGTCACCGAGGTCGGCGGCGACATCGTGGCCGTCGAGGTCACCAAGATGGAAGGCAAGGAGGACTTCATCCTCACCGGCCAACTGGGCGAAGTCATGCGCGAGTCGGCTCGGGCCGGCCTGTCCTGGACCCGGGCGCATGCGTCCGAGCTGGGCATCCCGCGCGAGGTCTTCGAGAAGAACACACTGCACATCCACGTCCCGGCTGGTGCCATCCCCAAGGACGGGCCATCCGCCGGCGTGACCATGGCAACCGCCATCGTCTCGGCCCTGACCGGGATCCCCGTCCGCAAGGACATGGCCATGACCGGCGAGATCACGCTCCGGGGCCGCGTCCTCGCGATCGGCGGGCTCAAGAGCAAGATCCTCGCCGCGCACCTGTCGGGGGCGCGGATGGTGATCCTGCCGAAGAAGAACGAGAAGGACCTTCGGGACATTCCCGAGGAGATCCGGAAGTCGATCAAGCTGGTCCTCGTCGATTCGATGGATCAGGTCCTGGAGGCCGCCCTCCGACGACGACCGAAGGCGCTCTCCGCTCCCGCCAGCTCCGGTTCCGGTTCGGGTGGACAGCGAAGTTCCGGGTCTGTGCCGCGACCGTCCTTCCCGCCGGCGGACCAGCCGGCCGTCGTCGTCTGACGACGCCCGCCAACGATCGAATGGCGACCATCAGGGCGCCTCGGGACACCGTCCCGGGGCGCCGCATGGTCTCCGGGCGCTGACAATGGACGTCCGAGACTACTACCAGATCCTCGGAGTCCCGCGGACGGCTTCAGCGGCCGAGATCAAGAAGGCCTTCCGGAAGCTTGCTCGCGAGAACCACCCCGACAAGAAGCCGGGTGACAAGGCGGCCGAGCGGCGGTTCAAGGACGTCAACGAGGCGAATGCGGTCCTGTCCGATGCCGACAAGCGGACGAAGTACGACAAGTTCGGCAAGGACTGGGAGGCCTACGAGCGCGCGGCCAAGGCGGGCGCCGGCGCTGGCCGGAGCGGTGGTGGCACCGCGGGCGATCCGTTCGGCCCCGGAGGACCGTTCGCGCGATACGCCGGATCCGGCGGAGCGGGCGGCGGCAACGTCCGCTACGAATTTCATACCGGCGATGGCGGTGCCGGGGGTGCGGGCTTCAGCGACTTCTTCGAGACGCTGTTTGGCAGCGGGGCGCGCGGAGCGGGCGGCCGTGCCGCCGGAGGAGAGCGCACGGCCAACGCCCGTCTGGCACCCGCGGAAGCCATCGCCGAGATCACCCTGGAGGAAGCCTTTCACGGGGCGAGTCGGATCGTGGAGGTTTCGGGTCGGCGTCTCGAGGTGACCATCCCTCGCGGCGTCGACACGGCGAGCCGAGTCCGGCTGACAGGCAAGGGGCCCGGCGGCCGGGATCTCGTCGTCGTCATCAAGATCAAGCCGCACGCGGTCTTTGCGCGTCGTGGCACCGATCTCGAGCGGGATGTGGCGGTGACGCTCAAGGAGGCGCTCCTCGGCGGCGAGGTACCGGTCCGGACCCTGAAGGGCCGCGTCCTCCTGACCCTGCCCGCCGGAACCCAGGCAGGCCGCTCGTTCCGCCTCACCGGACAGGGCATGCCCCGTCTCAAGGGCGAGGGGTCGGGCGACCTGTACGTCCGCGTCCGCGTGGTCCTGCCGAGCCAGCTGTCTGAACAGGCCACCGCGGCGGCGGTCGAATTCCTCGAACTCGCCGACCAGCCCGATCCCCGGACCTGACGAAATGAACCCCGAATGAGAGCCGAGACCCGACATGCAACTTGATCGCTTCACCCAGAAGGCCCAGGAGGCCGTTGCCGCTGCCCAGCAGCTCGCCGAGCGTCTTTCCAGCCCCGTCCTTGACGCCGAACATCTGCTCAGCGCCCTGGTTGAACCCGACGACGGGGTCCCAGCCGAGACGCTGCGTCGTCTGGGCGTTGACCTGCCCGCATTTCGCGGGGAACTGGCCGCCATCCTCGCCCGCCGAGTCAAGATCCAGGGTGGTTCGCTGACGCTCGACCAGCGCGCCCAACGGGTCGTCGATCGGGCCCAGG
This sequence comes from Candidatus Limnocylindrales bacterium, assembly GCA_039917225.1. Lineage (GTDB taxonomy): Bacteria > Chloroflexota > Limnocylindria > Limnocylindrales > CSP1-4 > UBA5189. Next base: position 9,377 of record JBDSJV010000100.1, on the reverse strand, counting down.
AAGAGGCCCGGCGGCTGGGTGACGAGTACACCTCCACCGAGCATCTTCTCCTCGGGGCGGCCGAGGTCGGCGGCGAGGGCCAGCGGCTGCTCGACGGCCTCGGCGCCAATCGCGAAGCGATCCTCGGCGCCCTGGCTTCGGTCCGCGGCGGGCAGCGGGTCACTTCGCCGAATCCGGAGGGCACCTATCAGGCTCTCGAGAAGTACGGGCGCGACCTGACCGCGGAGGCGCGCGCCGGCAGCCTTGATCCGGTCATCGGCCGCGACGAGGAGATCCGGCGGGTCATGCAGGTGCTGTCGCGGCGGACCAAGAACAACCCGGTCCTGATCGGCGAACCGGGCGTTGGCAAGACCGCGATCGCGGAGGGACTCGCCCAACGGATCGTTCGGGGCGACGTACCCGAGACGCTCAAGGGCAAGCGCGTCGTGTCGCTGGATCTCGGTGCCGTGATCGCCGGGGCCAAGTTCCGGGGCGAGTTCGAGGAGCGCCTCAAGGCGGTGCTCAAGGAGATCAAGGACGCCGAGGGCACGGTCATCCTGTTCATCGACGAGCTGCATACGGTCGTTGGTGCGGGTGCCGCCGAGGGGGCGATGGATGCCTCGAACCTGCTCAAGCCGATGCTGGCCCGGGGCGAGCTCCACACGATCGGGGCGACGACCCTCGACGAATATCGCAAGCACATCGAGAAGGACGCCGCCCTGGAGCGACGCTTCCAGCCAGTCGTCGTCGATCAGCCGACGGTCGAGGAGACGATCTCGATCCTGCGTGGGCTCCGGGAGCGCTACGAAGTCCATCACGGGGTCCGGATCACTGACTCCGCGCTCGTCGCCGCGGCCACGCTGTCGGACCGCTACATCACCGAGCGGTTCCTGCCCGACAAGGCGATCGACCTCGTGGACGAGGCCGCCTCTCGATTGCGGATGGAGATCGACTCGATGCCGATCGAGCTCGACGAACTCGAGCGCCGCCGGATCCAGCTGGAGATCGAGCGCGAGGCACTCCGCAAGGAGACCGACGATGCCTCGAAGGCCCGGCTCGCCGCGCTGGAGAAGGAATTCGGCGAAATCGCGGAGGAGGCCGGCGCCATGAAACAGCGCTGGGAGGCCGAGAAATCCGCCATCGAGGCCATTCGTGCCACGAAGACCGAGCAGGAGAGCCTGGCGGTCCGGATCGAGCAGGCGGAGCGGGAGGCCGACTACGAACGAGCGGCAGCCCTCAAGTACGGCACGCAGCGGGAGCTCCTGGAACGGTTCCGGGAGCAGGAGGCGGCGCTGGCCGCACTCCAGGGCCCCAACGCCCTCCTGAAGGAAGAAGTGACCGCCGACGACATCGCCGAGATCGTCGGGTCCTGGACCGGGATCCCGGTCGCGAAGCTGATGGAGGGTGAGAGCGCGAAGCTCATCCAGATGGAGGAACGCCTCCACGAGCGGGTGGTCGGGCAGGATCAAGCCATCGAAGCCGTCTCTGATGCGGTCCGGCGCGCCCGGGCCGGCCTGAAGGATCCGCGTCGCCCGATCGGATCGTTCATGTTCCTCGGCCCCACCGGGGTGGGCAAGACCGAGCTTGCTCGGGCGCTCGCGGCCTTCCTGTTCGACGACGAGCAGGCGATGGTCCGGATCGACATGAGTGAGTACATGGAGAAGTTCGCGGTGACCCGGCTCGTCGGTGCACCGCCCGGCTACGTCGGCTATGAGGAAGGTGGCCAGCTCACGGAGGCCGTTCGGCGACGGCCATACCAGGTGATCCTCCTGGACGAGATCGAGAAGGCCCACCCGGACGTCTTCAACGTCCTCCTCCAGGTCCTCGACGACGGTCGGCTGACGGACGGACAGGGCCGGACCGTTGATTTCAAGAACACCGTCGTGATCATGACCAGCAACATCGGCTCCGCGGCCATCGCGGCGCGGGCCGGCGAGGCCAACGACGCCGAGCATTACGAGGCCATGCAGCAACAGGTCCTGGAAGCCCTCCGCGGGCACTTCCGCCCGGAGTTCCTCAACCGCGTCGATGAGGTCATCGTCTTCCATGCCCTGACCGATGCGGACCTGGCGGCCATCGTCGGCCTCCTGGTGGACGATCTCATCCGGCGTGTCGCCGGCCAGGACCTCGTGCTCGAGCTGACACCAGCCGCCCGGGTGCTCATCGCCCGCGAGGGTCACGACCCGGCCTACGGGGCCCGCCCGCTCAAGCGGACGATCCAGAGACTGCTGGAGAACCCGTTCGCCCGGGCGCTGGTCGAGGGTCGCTTCAAGCCGGGTGACCACATCGTGGCCGACGCGGATCCGATGGGCTCGACCATCGTCTTCAGCTCTGCTGATGCGACGGTCGTGGCGGACGCCGGGGAGCGCCGCGACGCCCGCGCCGCCAGCTCAGGACGGCGCAGTCAGTCCAGCTCCGTGCTCGACCTGCCGGAGACGAACTCGCCACGGAGAAACGGTGAGGATCTCGTCAACTGAGATACGCCGAGGCCGCGTCCCGCCTTGTGTCCCTGCCGACCTCGATGCCGGCACCGCCGGCCGCCCTGATACCGGAACGCCTCGACACCGGAGAGCGTCGCTCCCCGGCGCTCACGTCCGGGCCGGACACGGCTCGGGCGGCAGCCGTCCTGGTGCTCATTGCTCCGGCGAATGGGGCGCCCGACGCCGAGGCGGAGGTGATCCTCATTCGTCGCGTGGACCGCGGCGGACCACATGCGGGCGACATGGCGCTCCCGGGTGGCCGGGTGGAGGCGGTGGACCTCGATGCGGCGGCCGCCGCGCTTCGAGAGGCGACAGAAGAGGTCGGCCTGGATCCGGTTGCGGCCGGGGTCCGGATCATCGGTGAGCTGCAGACGTTCTGGATCCCGGTCTCGGACTACCGGGTGACGCCGATTCTCGCCCTGGCCGCTCGACGCCCGGACCTCACTCCGTCGCCAGACGAGGTCGAGGACATCGTCCGGGCACCGCTGGCGGCCTTCCTCGTTGGAGCTCAGATCGAACTCGTCGAGACCGAGATCCGCGGGTTCCCGCTGCGCTTTGGCGCCTACCCGACCGCGGGCGTTCGCGTCTGGGGCGCCACCGCCCTGATCCTCGGCCAGCTCGGAGCGATCATCGGGCCGGAGTGAGTCACAGGGGTTCCCCACTCGATCGGTCCAGCCGCCCGGGGTTCACCGACCGCTCGGCCAGGTGGCCCTCACCGCGCGCAACCTTGCCTGCCTCCTTTGGCAACAACCTGACGGCTGCGCCATCGAGGGCTGCCGCTCTGGTCGCGTCATCCGGGCCCGCGAACTCGACGACGATGGCCCGCATTTCGCCGTGATCGGTCCACGCCGCGTGGAGTTCGTTCGCCGGCCACAGCACCGCCTCGCCAGCGGCCACGCGTCGACGCTCATCACCAACGAGTACCCAGCCGCCGCCCTCGATCACACAGAACCACGTCGTGTTGGGGTTGTCATGCGGAACGATGGCGCCACCGCTGACGAATGCGAGCTCGGAGATGAGGCCTCGACGGTCCGAATGGATGACCTGGCCGGTCAGCCCCTGCGTGCCCGGCGGACCCTCGGGTCTCCGGAATCCAGCCCCGAAGCGCCGGATCTCGATCGGCATGGTTGGAGCGACCTGTCTCGCTGGTTCGCCGCGCCGAACGGTCGCCTCAGCGCCGGCGGCGCCGTGAGCCCCGCGAACGGATGGTGGCTTCCGGCCGGGCCGCCTTCTGGCGACTCAGGGTTCGCTGACGAGCGAGTTGTTGCTCATAGGCCGCGAACAACGGCGGGTAGCGCCAGAACCGGACCCAGACCATCGTGACCACCCCCGCCAGCCCCTCCACCAGGACCACGGCGAAGTCGAACTGGAAGACGGCGCCCATCGCGAGGAGCAGGAACGTGATCAGACCCGACCACAGGAGCCACTCCCACATGTCGGTGTAGAGCCGATGGCGGTGGAGCGCCCGGGTCCGGACGTTGTAGAGCACCACGAGCGCCACGAGCAGGACCAGCGAAACAATCCAGGTCGCGTCGAAGAGGTCGGGGAACAGCCGACGCGTAAAGGGCAGCCAGAGGTATTCCCAGGGCGGGAGTGTCACGGTTTCTCCAGGTGATCCGGCGTCGAGTACGCCACGAAGTAGCCGGACAGGGAGTATGCCACGGCCCGCCGCTATACTCGGCGACAGGACGCGCGTCCGTTGACTGGCTGATTGAGGAGGATGCTTGCGAGCCCTGCTGTCGGTCGCGGTTCGCGACGGCATCACCCCATTTGCGCGGGACCTGCAATCCCTTGGGGTCGAGCTGTTCGCAACCGACGGTACCCGAGAACACCTGGCCGCCGACGGAGTCGAGGTCGCCCCGATCTCGGACCTGACGGGAGTCCCGGCGATGCTTGGCGGACAGGTCAAGACCTTCCACCCCTCGGTCTATGCGGGCATCCTGGCGCGCCGCGACCGGCCCGAGCAGCTGGCCGAGATCGAAGCCCAGGGCATCTCCACGATCGACATCGTCGTCGTCAACGTGAAGTCCTTCAGCGCCGAAATCGGACGCAGCCTCGTCGGCATCGAGCGGGCCATCGAGATGATCGACGTCGGTGGTGCGGCGCTCCTCGGCGCGGCGGCTCGCAATGCCGCTGGCGTTGCCGCGGTGGCCAGTCCGGAGCACTACCCGCAGGTCATCGCCGAACTGCGTGAACGGGGGCTCGTCAGCCCGGAGTTTCGCGCCCGGCTTGCCGCCGAGGCCTTTGGAACGGTCGCCGCCTATCACGCCGAGATTGCGGCCTACCTCAACCAGGTCTCGGGTACGACGTTCCCATCCAGGATGGCCATGGTGCTCGAGAAGGTCACCGACCTTCGACACGGCGAGAACCCCCACCAGTCCGCGGCGTTCTACCGGGAAACCACGCATCGATCCGGCACGCTCGCCGACGGCACACAGCTCCACGGCGATGAGCCATCGTTCAACAATCTCCTCGATATCGATGCCGCCTACCGGATCGCCGCCGATTACACGGGACCGACGGTGGTCATTGCCAAGCACACGGATCCGGTCGGGATCGCGACCGGCGACGACCTGGTCGAGGCGTACCGACGCGCACTCGAGACGGACCCGGTTGCTTCGTTTGGCGGAATCGTCGGTGTGAACCGCGAGCTGGATGGGCCGACCGCTCGAGCGATCGCCCAGAACTCGTACGAGGCGGTGGTGGCGCCGGGATTCGACCGGTCCGCCCTCGGGATCCTGCGCCAGAAGCCGGGTCTCGAGATCATCGCCATTCCACCGAATCCGACCGAGGGCATGCGGGACTACGGCATCGCCAACCTAGACTTCAAGCGGGTTGCCGGTGGCCTGCTGGTGGAGACCCTCGACACGCTCGGCGTCGACCGGGGGCAGCTCCAGGTGGTCACGAAGCGCCACCCGACTCTCGAGGAACTGACCGACCTGCTGTTCGCCTGGCGGGCGGTTCGCCACGTCCGATCGAACGCGATCATCCTGGCCAAGGGCGGCGCTACCGTCGGGATCGGCGCTGCCCAGGCGAGTCGCCAGGTGTCGGTCGAGATCGCGCTGCGTCGGGCCGGCGAGCGGGCGCGTTTCAGCGTCATGGCCAGCGACGCCTATTTCCCATTCCCGGATGGGATCCAGATCGCAGCGCAAGCCGGCGTGACCGCGATCATCCAACCTGGAGGTTCCATCCGCGACGAGATGGCCATCGAGGTGGCGGACCGCCACCACCTCGCCATGGTCTTCACCGGGCGGCGGCACTTCCGACACTGACCGGGGGCCGCACGCCGGCCGCCAGGAGGGTTTCATGGAACAGCTCCTCGCGCTTGAAATGGTCCGGGTCACCGAGGCCGCAGCCATCGCCTCAGCGCGGCTCATGGGACGCGGCCAGCGGGACGAGGCCGACCGCCTGGCGACGGAAGCCATGCGCGCGGCGATGGACGAGATCGAAATGTCCGGCACGATCGTCATCGGCGAGGGCGAGCGGGACGATGCGCCGATGCTGTACATCGGGGAGCGCGTCGGCGCGGCCGCAGCGACCGGCACGGCGCCGGAGATCGACATCGCGGTCGACCCGCTCGAGGGGACGAACCTGGTCGCGACCGGGTCAGCCAACGCAATCACGGTGCTGGCGGCGTCCGAGCGCGGCGGGCTCGTCCACGCCCCGGATACCTACCTGGAAAAACTGTGCGTCGGGCCACTCGTGGCCGGACATGTCGACATCACCGCGACGCCAACCGAGAACGTCCATCGGATCGCCGAGGTCCTGCGGCGCAAGCCGAGCGACATCACTGTCGTGATCCTGGATCGACCACGGCACGAAGCACTCATCGCCGAGGTTCGCGCGACCGGCGCACGGATCAAGCTGATCTCGGATGGGGACCTGTCGGCGGCCATCAGCTGCGCGGTCCAGGGGACCGGCGTCCACGCCGTCATGGGCCTCGGCGGCGCCCCGGAAGGCGTCATCACCGCGGCGGCCCTGCGCTGTCTCGGCGGCGAGATCCAGGCCCGGTTCCGCTATCGAAGCGCGGAGGAGCACGAGCGCGGCGAGAAGATGGGGCACGGGGACGAGAGCCGCGTCTATCGGACCGAGGATCTCGCCTCGGGCGACAACCTCGTCTTCGCGGCAACCGGCGTCACGAGCGGTGATCTTCTCGAGGGCGTCCGATTCTTCGGTGGCGGTGCCCGCACGCACTCGCTGGTGATGGCCTATCAGACGAAGACGGTCCGCTTCGTCGATACGGTTCACATGTTCGACCGTGATCGTCCGCCGAGCGTTCGGCTGTAGCCCGGGATACGCCGGTGGCTCGAGGGGAACCGCGCATCGTCGCGCTCGGGGGAGCGTCCGTCCTGCCTGGTTCGACGGATGGCCCGCTGCACCAGTACCTCCTCGACCTGACCGGCCAGAGCCGGCCCCGGATCTGCTTCCTGCCAACGGCCTCCGGCGATGATCCCGGGTACATCGCGGCGTTCTATACCTGGTTCGCGCGCCGGTCCGAGGCGACGCACCTCGGCCTGTTCGACCGCCGGATAGAGGACGTCGCCGGCTTCCTGGCGGCCCAGGACGTGATCTACGTGGGCGGGGGCAACACCGCCAACATGCTGGCGATCTGGCGGACTCATGGCGTCGACGTCGTCCTCCGCGAGGCGTGGCGGTCCGGGGTCGTCCTGGCCGGCCCATCGGCGGGCGCGAACTGCTGGTTTGAGGGCAGCGTGACCGATTCGTTCGGTCCCGGCCTCGGCCCCCTGAGCGACGGTCTCGGGTTCCTGAAGGGCAGCTTCTGTCCGCACTACGACAGCGAATCCGCCCGCCGCCCGCGCTATCACGAGTTCGTCGCATCCCTCGCCCTGCCGGACGGCTACGCCGCCGATGACGGGGTCGGCCTGCTGTTCAGCGGGTCGACGCTGGTCGAGGCCGTGGCGAGCATGCCCGAATCACGCGCCTTCAGGCTCGAACGAGCCGGCCGCGACGCCACCGAAACCTCGATCCGCCCGCGCCTCCTCCGTCCCTGACGGACACCGTCTCAGGCGAGCGGGCGCCAGCTCGCTCCGACGGGATCCCAGGCTGCGACCGGACGCACTGCATGGGAGCCTTCCGCGATCTCGCGGCGCCGGCGCGCGCTCTCGACGGCCTCGCCCCAGTCGGGTGGGACCAGTCCGGGCGCGAGATCGGCCAGCGGGGCGAGCACGAAGAGCCGATTGGCGGCCTCGCGATGCGGGATCACCAGCAGCTGACCAGCCTTGCCGGGGTCGAGCGAGACGCCCTCAGGCGGGCGGCTGATCGTCAGCCGCGCGCGTCCAAAGACGAGTAGATCGAGGTCGAGCTCGCGGGGACCCCACCGCCCGCGATCCTGCCGCCCGAAGGCGCGCTCGATCTGCTTCAGGGCGACGAGCAGTGCCAGCGCCCCGGTGCCCGGGTCGGGCCCGGCCGGAACGTCAAGCGCGACCACGGCGTTCCGGAATTCCGGCTGCCCTTCGACCCCGACCGGCTCCGTGGCATACAACTGCGACACCCCTCGGAGTCGCACTGCGGGCAGCGCTGCCAGGGATCGAATCCCGGCCGCCAGCGTGGACGCTGCGTCCCCGAGGTTGGCACCCAACCCGACATAGGCTCTGACCCGGCGCATCGACGTCTGGGGACTCCATGCTGGACTCGCCCGGTGACCCGGGTTGCCGCCATCATCCTCCATGCTTGAAGCCACGTGGCCCGTCAGCGACAGGTTCCGCTGCCTGCGTCCTTGAACGTGCCGCTGCCGGCGGGAACGAACTGCCAAGTGTAGCCATTCGCAGCCAGGGTCAGCTTGAGAACTCCGTGCGAGGTGCTGTTGCGAATCTCGCTGTTGACGCGGATGGTCGAGAAGCCGCGCAGGCTTGCTCCGCCGGTGCCGACGACGAATTCGCGGATGCCCATCGCCGGGTCGGCGACGCCACCAGGGGTCTGGGGCGCAAACCGTTCGTAGTCGTGATCGTGGCCGTTGACGATCACCTCCGCCCGTGCCGCGTAGAGGGCATCCCAGAGTGGCCCCACGGTCGCGTCGCTGCCGTGCTCCCCGGAGCTGAAGCGCGGATGGTGCCAGTAGGCCAGGACGCAGGTCCGCGGATTGGTCGCCAGGTCGGCGCGCAGCCATTGCACCTGTGCCGACCCGGTGGCGCAGCCCACGTTGGCGCAATTCGAGTTCAGGGCGTAGATCCGCCAGGTGCCGAGGTCATAGGCGTACCAGCCACTCTCGGCCGGACCCGCCCGGGAGCCGAAATAGCCAAAGTAGCCTCCGGCCGCCGACGTCCCGTAATCGTGGTTGCCCGGTGCCGGGTATGTGCGATCGCGGAAGGCGCCCCAGGTCGGGCCATAGCAATCCCCGAATTCCGCGGCGGTTCCACGTTCGTAGGCGTTGTCACCGGCGGTGAAGACGGTCCCGGCGATGCCAGCGACAACCTTCGCCGTCGCGCTGTCCGCCGTCAGGCCGCATGACGCGATGTCGCCGGCGCCGACGAGCACGCTGTCGACGCTGGCCTGCGGGGTCGGGGATGGCGAAGACGCGGGGGACGGCGAAGTCAGCGGTGCCGTGGGCGAGGTAAGTCCGGCGGTCGGCGTCAGCACAACAAATGCATCCACATCCACCCGAGGCCGGCCCGGCGTCCCGGCAGTGCGAATCTCGATCGTTCGCTGCGCCGAGGTCGGCCAGGTCCGGCTGAAGACCAGCAACCTCGAGGCCGCAACTGAGCGATTGGTGTTGACGTTGCCGGCGAAGACGCCGTCGATGTAGACGCCGGCGGCGCCGCGAAGCGGGCTGGCCGAAGCGACCCAGGCGAGCGAGTTCCCGGTGAACGTGAACCGCGCGATGGCGCCGGCGATCCGGGTCGTCCGCGCCGCACCCAAGTCGTACCACTTCGATGCAGCCGAAACCCAGGCGCCCTTCAC
>JBDSJV010000099.1:0-5351 GCA_039917225.1 Candidatus Limnocylindrales bacterium | reverse complement strand
CAGGTCGCCCCGCTTGGCGACGGTCAACCCCAACATCCCCAGGCCCAGGAGCAGCGACATGCCGAGCGGCAGCCAGGTTCCCCAGGGCGCGGGGAAGCGGGCCAGCGGGAGGCCCAGAAGGAGGCCCATGAGCAGACCGATCAGAAGCCCGACGACCGCCGCCACGAATTCCGCGGTGGAAAGTTCCTCCACCCGGTGGATCAGCCACGTCGCCGGGACGACGGTGATGTACGGGAGGAGGGCAAAGCCCAGCACGATCCAGGCCACGACCCACGCGGCCAGGAGCGCGCCGGAATACTCGGTCGACTGGAACAGGCCGTCACCAGCCGTCACCAGCGCGAGACCGACGAACCCTCCAAGGGCGGCGCCAAGGACACGGATATAGCGGATCAACGACTCCCTCGGTCTGTGGGCCGGCGTTCCCGGACCGCGGACCGGTCCGAACGGGTGGTCAGCCTAGCATCGCCGGAACGACATCGCTTCGCCCGGCGGGCTCCGAAAGCGCTTGCTCGATGGCATCCCGGAGCGTCTCCGCAACGTTGATCCGCACGCCCGGGATGTCCGGGGTGGACCGATCCCGTCCCGCGCGCGGCACGATGGCGCGGCTGAACCCGAGGCGTGCCGCCTCGCGCAGGCGGCGCTCCAGGCCCGACACGCCGCGCAGCTCCCCCAGCAATCCCACCTCGCCGATGACGACGGCGCCGGCGGTGATCGGCCGGTCGCGCAGTGAAGACGCGAGGGCGAGCGCCAGTGGCAGGTCCAGGCCAGGTTCGCTGACAGCGAGGCCGCCGACGAGATTCGCGTAGACGTCATGACTCCCGAGGGAGATGCCGGCCCGTCGGCCCAGGACGGCGATCAGCAGGTTGAGTCGGTTCTGGTCCAGGCCGCTCGCCCGCCGGACCGGGTTCCCATAGGTCGCCGGGGTGACAAGTGCCTGGACCTCGACGAGAAGAGGTCGACTGCCTTCCATGGTGGGGGCCACGACGCTCCCCGCGGCGGGCGCTGCGTGCTCCACGAGGAATGCCCGCGCTGGATCGGCGACCTCGACGAGGCCGCCCTCCGCCATCTCGAAGACACCGACCTCCTCCGTGGATCCGAACCGGTTCTTGGACGCCCGCAGGATCCGCAGCGCGGCGAATCGCTCGCCTTCCAGGTTGACGACGGCATCCACGAGATGTTCCAGGGTCTTGGGCCCGGCGATCGAACCATCCTTGGTGACATGCCCTGCCAGGATGGCGGCCACGCCCTCACTTTTCGCGTACGCCATGAGGCGAACGGTGGATTCGCGGACCTGTCCCACGCTGCCCGCCGGGCCGTCGAGCTCGTCCGTCGTGGCGGTCTGCACGGAATCCACGATGAGCGCCGACGGGGCGACAGAACGGGCCTCCTCGATGACCCGACCCACGTCGTGCTCTGCGAGGATGATGATGCGCTGTGCGGCTCGACCGTCCAGCAGGCCGAGGCGACCCGCCCGGAGCCTGACCTGTGCCGCCGATTCCTCGCCAGTGGCATACAGCACCCGGGTCGTCGGGTCGGATCCTCGAACGAGGCCGGCCGCCGCCTGGAGCAGGAGCGTCGACTTGCCGATCCCCGGCTCACCCCCCAGGAGGATCAGCGAACCCGGTACGAGACCCCCTCCCAGGACGCGATCCAGCTCGCCGATGCCGATCGTCAGCCGCGGAACGTCCGTGTCACCGATGTCCGCGAGGGGCCGCGCGCCGCCAGCCGTGCCGGGCGTACGGTGGGCCGCCGCTCGTGTCGTGCGCGACGGTTCACGGACGACGGTCTCGACCATGCTGTTCCAGGCTCCGCACGAGCGGCACTGGCCTTCCCAGCGAAGGACGGCGTCGCCGCAGGCCTGGCAGACGTAGCGGCTCTGTGGCCGCGCCACCGGAGGCTAACGCGCCTCGACGGGCGTTCGGGGCTCCGCCGCGTGGATCTCCAGACCGGCTTCCGGATCCCGGTCCACCACGATCGTGGTGCCGGGCTCGTACTTGCCCAGGAGGAGATGCTCCGCCAGCACGTCCTCGACCATGCTCTGGATGACCCGGCGCAGCGGTCGAGCGCCGTAGGCCACGTCGTATCCCAGCTTGATGATGTGTTCCTTGGCGGCCTGCGTGACCTCCAGGCCCATCTGCTGGGCGCGCAGCCGCTCGCGGACCCGCTCCAGCATGAGGTCCACGATCTCCGTGATCTCCTCGACCGTCAGGGAGCGGAAGACGACGGTCGCATCGATGCGGTTGAGGAACTCCGGCCGGAAGCTCTGCTTCAGCTCTGCGGCGACCTTCTCCTTCATCAGCTCGTGCGAGCTCTCGGACCGAGCGAGGTCCGTGTCGCCCATCGCGCGGAAGCCCAGGCTGGAGTTGGTCTGGAGCGACTTCGCTCCCAGGTTGGAGGTCATGATCAGGATGGCGTTGCGGAAGTCCACCCGCCGGCCCTTGGCATCCGTGAGCTGTCCGTCCTCCAGGATCTGCAGGAGGATGTTGAAGACCTCCGGGTGTGCTTTCTCCACCTCGTCCAGCAGGATCACGCAGTAGTTCTTGCGCCGGACCGCCTCGGTCAGCTGACCGCCTTCATCGAAGCCGACGTAGCCGGGGGGGGCTCCGACCAGGCGGCTGACGTTGTGCCGCTCCATGAACTCGCTCATGTCGATCTTGATGAGCGCGTCCTCGCTCCCGAACATGAACTCGGCGAGCGCCTTGGCCAGCTCCGTCTTGCCCACGCCTGTCGGGCCGAGGAAGATGAACGAGCCGATCGGGCGCTTGGGATCCTTCAGCCCGGCACGGGCTCGACGGACGGCCTTGGAGACGATCCCGATCGCCTCCTCCTGGCCGATCACCCGCCCATGCAGGGCCTCCTCCATGTGCAGGAGCCGCTCCGATTCCTCCTGGGCGATCCGCGTGACGGGGATGCCGGTCCACATCGCCACGACCTGGGCGATCTCCTCCTCGTCGACGACCGGCTGCTCGCCGGACATCTGGGCCTGCCATTCACTTCGCAGCCTGTCGGCGGTCTCGCGGGCCGTGGCCTCCGCCTCGCGCAGCGCAGCCGCTTCCTCGTACTCTTGGTTGTTGATCGCCGCGTCCTTCTCCTTCGAGATCCGGTCCAGGGCCTTTTGGGCTTCCCGCAGGGCGGGCGGCGCGGAGGAGTGGCGGAGGCGTACCCGCGAGGCCGCCTCGTCGATGAGGTCGATGGCCTTGTCGGGCAGGTGGCGATCCGTGATGTATCGGGTGGACAGGTCCGCGGCCGCCTGGACGGCTGCGTCGCTGATCTTCACCTTGTGGTGCTGTTCGTACCGCTCGCGGATCCCCATCAGGATCTCGATGGTCTGCTCAAGGGTGGGCTCCTCCACCATCACTGGCTGGAACCGGCGCTCCAGCGCCGCGTCGCGCTCGATGTACTTGCGATAGTCGTCGAGCGTGGTGGCTCCGATGCACTGGAGCTCGCCACGTGACAGCGGCGGCTCGAGGATGTTCGCGGCGTCGATCGCACCTTCGGCGGCCCCGGCTCCCACCAGCGTATGGAGCTCGTCGATGAAGAGCACGGCATCGTTGGTGTTGCGCAGCTCCTCGATGATCTTCTTGAGCCGTTCCTCGAACTCGCCGCGGTACTTGGTACCGGCGACGAGCGAACCGATATCGAGGGTCAGCACCCGCTTGTTGAGCAGGATGTCCGGGACATCGCCGGCCACGATGCGATGCGCGAGGCCCTCGGCGATGGCGGTCTTGCCGACGCCCGGCTCGCCGATCAGGGCCGGGTTGTTCTTGGTCTTGCGGCCCAGGATCTGGATGACCCGCTCGATCTCCTTCTCGCGCCCGATCACCGGGTCCAGCTTGCCGGCACGCGCGGCATCGGTCAGGTTGATGCCAAGCTGGTCGACGGTCGGCGTCTTGCTGGCTCGCTTGGTCTCCTGGGCCGTGGGGCCCGCGGAGGAGCTCTGGGACAGGACGCGGATGACCTCGTGGCGGACCTTGTCCAGGTTCACGCCAAGCGATTCGAGCACGCCGGCGGCGATGCCCTCGCCCTCTCGGACGAGGCCCAGGAGCAGGTGCTCCGTGCCGATGTAGTTGTGGCCGAGGCGTCGTGCCTCGTCGATCGCCAGTTCGATGACCCGCTTCGCCCGTGGGGTGAGGCCCACCTCGCCGACGACCGGACGATCGCCTCGACCGATGATGAACTCCACCGCCGTGCGAACCTTGGGAAGTTCGACGTTCATGTTCTCCAGCACGCGCGCCGCCACGCCCTCGCCCTCCCGGACGAGGCCCAGGAGCAGGTGCTCCGTGCCGATGTAGTTGTGATTGAACCGTTGCGCTTCGTCCTGAGCGAGCGTCAGGACCTTGCGAGCACGGTCCGTGAACTTGTCGAAGCGATCCATACGGTCGAACGCCTGTTCCTTTGCCGCGCGCCACGGGTGCGACGCTGTGGCCATGCTAGCACGGGACCCCGTGCGGGGAGACGACCGCGACGGCCACGATCCGTCACCCGTTGGATCGCTGCAAGCGGTCATCCGGATGTCGTAGCGACAGTAAGGAAATCGAAACGACCCGCCGGGTTCCGACGGGTCGTGTATCTCGGGCGGTGGGGCTGGTCAGGCGCCCTTCGTCTCAGCCTCCGCGGTCTCTTCGACGATCTCGGCGACGGTCGCGACCTCGTCGGCGGCGATGCCCTCCTCCGCGATCGCGTCGGCGGTCACGGCCTCCTCGACGTACTCCTCAGCGGCGACGTCGTCGGCGATCGACTCGATGACGGCGACCTCCTGGACGATGGTCGCGATCAGTCCTTCCGCGGCTTCCTCTTCCAGGGACTCGATGACGGCGACCTCCTGGACCACCTCCACGAGGACGGCGGGGGCGGGGGCCTCGTTGGCCTCATTCGCGTCGGCAGCATCGACCAGCTGCTCGATCTCCTCCGCGGCGGCGGACTCCACGGCGGACTCATCAGCAGCGACGTCATCGACGATCGCTTCGATCGCCTCGGCTGCCGCGCCCTCCAGTCCGGCCTCGTCGACCGAGACGGCCTCAACGATATCGATCGCCTCTGCGACGGTCGTCTCCAGGGTCTGTTCGTCGACCGAGACGGCCTCCACGATCTCCTCGGCCGCTGCGGACTCGAGTGCATCGTTCGGGTCAACGGGCTCGGCCGTTTCCTGGGTCGGGGTCACGTCGCCACCCTCGGCCTCGGCCAGCTGCTGCCGGACCTGGGCGAAGGCAGACGCGAGGGTGTTGTCGATGCCGCCCTCGGGCTCCTGGACCGCATCCGACATCGAGTAGCTCCGCTCCGGGCGCGGGCGACGCTCGGTTCGTGGGGCACTCGGTTCGGGGGCGGGACGGGCCGGCGGTTCCTCGGCCTGC
>JBDSJV010000098.1:0-2925 GCA_039917225.1 Candidatus Limnocylindrales bacterium | reverse complement strand
GAGGTACCCGAGAGCCCGTTCTTCGCGCCCGTCCGCCGCCTCGAAGATCGTCTGGCCGTCGTACGTCCCGTACGGTGCGTTGACGGCCTCGGTGCTCGTCGGGTCCCACGTCTGGCCGCCGGGGTTCGCCTGCTCGAGGAGGTCGAGGATCTTGACGTCCCAGTTCGCCGGGTATCCGCCGTAGGGCTTCGTCTCGACGTTATTCCACCACATCAGTTCCTGGCCCGGGGAGTGGGTCCAGGTGGACTTGCAGGCCATCGTGCAGGTCTGGCAGGCGATGCAGCGATTGATGTTGAAGACGGCGGCGAACTGGCGCTCCGGGTAGGCGCCGTCATAGGGGTACGCCATGTCCCGACCGAGCTGCCAGTTGCGGACGGTGGGCATCAGGCGCCGCCGTTTCTGCCGAGCACAGCGTCAATGGCCGCATCGACGAACGCCGATCCGCGACGGCGGAAGATCCCGTAGGTCGCGGCGTACTGGGGCGCGTGGAAGAGTTCCCGGATGCGGTCCGCGGACCAGCCGATCAGGGCGTATTCCTCGACCAGGCAGCGGGCCTGATCGCGATCGGCTTCCTCGCTCGATTCCACCGGGAACCTGACCGGAACGAACGACAGGGGATCGTCCGCCTCGAACGGCTTGTCCGCGCCGGTGCGCAGGTCGGTCATGACTTGCCTCCGACCTTGATGTAGCCGCCGGACATGTATTCCTGCATGCGGACGTCTTCCTCGTTGGGGCTCATGCCCGTGGTTCCGCCTGCCCAGGCTCCTCGCCCGTTCGGTCCGCCGGCCTCGGCGCGGGTGATGCGGACCATGACCTCCTTGGGGCACGTGTTGATGGCGTGGTTGTCCACGTCGAAGCCGAAGACGAACGCCATGGCCCCGGCCTTCTTGTGGAACAACGTGTCCGTCTGGTGCATGGGCGGCGTCCAGCTCCGGGTGATGCTCTGCTGACTGCCGTGGCGGAAACTGGCCTGGTAGCCCGTGACGGACAGGGCGCGGCCGTCGGGCCGGGTCTCGGCGCCGCGGACGGTGCGCGGCGTCGCCATGTTGTAGGCGTGCTTGACCATTGTTACGCCTGGCGGGTAGGAGGGATTGAAGGTCACCCGAGCCATGAGCCGAGCGACCGGAGCGAACGGATCGTCCTCCTTGAACCCGGGGTACGGGCGATCGGCAGGGTTGGCATCCACCCACACGTAGTCACCGTTGGCGAGCCCAAGGAGGACGGCGTCTGACGGGTTCATGTGGAACTGGACATCGCCGACGCCAGGCAGTCGCTTGTCGGCTCGATAGGGATCGCCGAAATTGGAGTTCCAGATCCAGTTCCAGTCGGTCACGGCCCACGACGAGTGAACCGAGTGGCGTGACTTCGGAGTCAGACAGTGGAAGGCGAATCCCTGCTCGTACAGCGGGTTGGTAGTCTGCTTGACCTCTGCCCAGGGCATCATCACGTTGCGGACCTGCCGCTGGCCGGCATCGATCGAGCTGAGCGGGATCCCGTAGTCCTTTGGCCGGAGGAACGGGCTCGAGGAGACGATGACGTTCGGCAGATACGGCGTCGCTTCGACCGCCTCGCGATGGACGATGAGGTTCTCGCCGTACTCGATCGCCTCGGGGATGTCGACATAGGAATTCATCCGCCCGGTGTCCGTGTAGAACGGCAGGCTGTCGCGGACCTGCTCGAGGAAGGGAATCCGGGGGTAGGTGCGGTACTGCATCAGTGCGCCGCCGGGCTGCCCGTACCGGCCGGACATGAGGTCCGCGACCGTGTAGCCCTCGGTCGTGAACGAGCCGGCGAGGACGCGATCGAGGTAGACCTCCGGTCGCCCCTCGAGGATGAACTTGAAGTTGTCCCGGAAGCGGCGGTCGCCGGTCAGGTCGCTCAGGGCCGCTGCGATTCCACCGACGATGAGGGCGTCGTCGCGGCTGTCGTAGAGGGGCTCGATGCCGCCCTTCCAGATCTGGACGAACGGGTTCGAGGCCGAGGCGCACATCTCGAGCGTCTGCGCTTCCATCCAGCTGTTCGCCGGGAGGATCACGTCGGCAAATTCGGCCGAGCCAGTCCACTCGATCTGCTCGTCGATGATCATGTCGATCATCGGATTCACGTTGTGGACGAGATGGTAGGCCCACTTGGCCTGGTTGATCAGGTTGGCGTTCGTGTACCAGAGGAGCTTGGTCGGGCTCGGCATATGGGTGTGCCCGGTGAAGATCTTGCGGCCGTCCGACGGGGTATCCACGATCAGCGGCCGGTCGCCGTTACCCCAGTAGCTCGTTTCCTCGCCCTCGAGCTTGTGGCGACTCGTGGTCCCGCTGTAGCGGGCCGTGTCCGACAGCAGGGGATTGAACGGGTCCTCGTTCACGTACCCGCCGACGCCCGGCCCGAACCATTTCGCGGCCTGGAACACGCCGCCCTTGTAGTTGCCGGCCCAGGCGCTGACCCCGCCGCCGGGAACGCCGATGCTGCCGGTCAGCATGGCCACCAGGTAGACCGCCCGGTTGTGGAGCGTCGCGTGGAAGTAGTGGTTGACCCCTTCGCCCACCTGGAATGAGACGGGTCTGATCGTGGCGATGTCCTCGATCAGTCGCTCGAGGAGGTCGCGTGGTGCGCCGGTAATGTCAACGACGGTGTCGAGGTCGTAGTCGGCGAGGTGCTCGGCATACATGCTGAAGGCCGTCGCGACCTCGACGGTGGTTCCGTCGGCCAGCTTCAGGCTGCCCCGGTAGTCGAGCTGCGGATCGATGCCCTTCTCGGCCATCCGATCGCCGACGTCCTCGCGGGTGAGGGCTTCAGGCTGTCCGGTCCGGGCGTTGAAGACGACACGGTCGCCGAGCTTGGCGTACTGCTCGGGGGTCATGCCGTGGAGGGTGAAGCTGGGCCCATCCGCGGCCAGACCGGGCTTGTAGCCGGGGAAGAGTTCATCGGCTC
>JBDSJV010000097.1:0-6151 GCA_039917225.1 Candidatus Limnocylindrales bacterium | reverse complement strand
AGCAGAAGCATTTGCCTCGCGCATCGGCTCGCTGTCTCTCAAGGCGACGTCGGCGATGGGGCTGATGGGCGCGGCATTCTTCATGCTTGCGGGCGGCATTCGAATCTGGACGGCAGGACCACTCCTGCACATCGCTGGTCTCAAGGCAGAGTGGGGCGAGTCCGGGTACGTGGCGGCACAGGCCGCCAGCCAAACGTTCGTGATCACGGGAATCCTCGGGCTGGGTCTGTGGGCCGTGGGGCTGAGTGTCTTCGGCGGTCGAGCCCGCGCGCTCCCGTTGGCGCTGGCCCTGCTCGGGGTGCTGCCGGCGATTCGCCTGGTTACCGGGACGCTTGGCCCCACGGGTCTGGTCGGCGACGGCGAGGTCGGCTGGATCCTGGGCCTGCTCGCGATCCCCGGGACGAGCCTGTGGTGCCTGCTGCTCGGGCTCGTGCTGGTGCGGCGGGGATACACGTCGACCGCTGCGGTGGCGGAGGTCCAGCCGGCCTGAAACAGCCTGACCGGCCCGACCGGCCCGAGCGGCCGGCCCCGTCGGGATCGGTCGCGTTTGCCTCGCCGGTCGGCAGCCGCCAGACTCCCCGGATGGAACACACGGACGTACTGGTGGTCGGCGGTGGGCAGGCCGGGCTCGCGGTCAGCCACGAACTCACGAGGCACGGGATCGGTCACGTCGTGCTGGAACGCGGGCGCATCGGCCAGACATGGCGCGATCGATGGGACAGCTTCTGCCTCGTCACGCCGAACTGGACCGTTCAGCTCCCGGGCGGACCCTATGCCGGCGACGACCCCGATGGCTACATGCCGCGTGACGAGATCGTGGCCTACCTGGAGGGATACGCGGCCGCGTCCTCGGCGCCCGTCCGGGAGGGGGTGGCCGTCCACTCCATCGACCGGTCAGCTGGCGGTTTCGTGGCTCAGACGTCGGCCGGGGAGTTCAGTGCGGGACGCGTGGTCCTGGCGACCGGCGCGTTCCAGCGGGCGCATCGACCGGCGGGCGCCGAGGGGCTGCCGTCGGAGCTCCTTCAGATCGACATCGCCGACTACCAGAACCCTGCCGCTGTGCCCGCCGGGCCGATCCTGATCGTCGGTAGCGGGCAATCAGGGGCCCAGCTGGCCGAGGAGCTCCGCGAGGCCGGGCGAGAGGTGGTGCTGTCGTGCGGGAAAGCACCCTGGGCTCCTCGGCGCTTCGGGGGCAAGGATCTCCTCTGGTGGCTGGTCAAGTCCGGATTCCTCGACCAGCCCGTGGCGCAGATCACCACACCCGGTGCGCGCCTGCTATCGAACCCGCTGGCCACGGGCCACGGCGGCGGCCACGACCTGAACCTGCGAACGCTGCGCGCCATGGGCGTGACGCTGGCAGGGCACTTCCAAGGCGCTGCGGGCACCCGCGTGCAATTCGCTCCCGACCTGGCCGATTCGGTGGCCTGGGGAGACGCCCGCTATCGCGACATCATCGCGCTGGCGACGAAGACGGCCCGGGAGCTCGGACTGCCGCAGCCAGACCTGCCGGAGCCGGAGCCGTTCGAGGGCGCCGCTCCTGAGGAGATCTCGCTCGACGGTTTCGGCGCGGTCGTCTTTGCCGGCGGCTTCCGGCCCGACTTCCGATCCTGGCTGCCGTGGACCGACGCCTTCGACGCGGCCGGCTTCCCGATCCAGGTCGATGGCCGGAGCAGCGTCGTGGACGGCCTCTACTTCGTGGGCACCCACTTCCTGCGGACGCGGAAGTCATCGATCCTGTACGGGGTCGGCGAGGACGCGGCGATCGTCGCGCGGACCATTGCGGAGCAACTGGCGGCTGCCTGAAACTGAACCGGGTGGGCCTCAGTCCTGGCCGGACTCCGGCTCGCCATTCGTGTCGGTCGGTCCCGGGAGGCTCCCGTGCGCCTCCGCCTCACCGGATTCGAACCAGCCGCGGAGGCTGCCGCGCCACAGTGCCCGTTCGTGGAACTTGCCCGTCTCTTTGATGCCGTCCAGTCCGCCCGCGGTGACCAGGCCCTCCAGCAGCGGGGCCAGCTGCGACCCGTAGACGTGCATGCATGGTTCGGGTCGAACGCCGGGCCACGAGTAGCAGGACACGACCGTGCGACGCTCGCCGGTCGGCACACCCGGAGGCAGGGCATCCCAGGCTGGATCGTCCGGGCCGAACTCCCACTGGTCGAGGTTGCCCTGGGGGATCCCTTCGATGCCCCGGACGACCCGCGGCTCGGCATCGAGGAGATACGGATCGACCGAGAGATCGCAGACCACGGCGTGTTTCGGCAGGAGCGCCAACCAGGCATTCGGGATGAGCGGCCGCGATGGATCGCGCCGTGCGGTGGCATCGACAAGCACATCGGTCATCAGGAGCCTGGACTTGAGGTACTCAGCATCCGAGGTCAGGTTTCGGCCGGCCGTCACGACTTCGACGCCCGGTAGCCCGGCCCGGGTGTACCCCTCGTTCCGGGCGTCGTCCCCGTACTTCGTGGCGAATTCGACGGCGTGGCGGCCGACCCGCCCGGCGCCCATGATGAGGACCTTGACGGTCGAATGGCGCGGCCCCGCGAGCTCGGGCCACGTCCGCTCCAGGGCGGCGAAGGCGCTGGAGATGCCGTTCCAGGCGACGCTGCGGAGGTTCTCGACGAGCCGACGGCCGTCATCGTCACGGATGAGATCGAGGCTGACCGCATCGATCCCCAGGTCCCCGAGCATTCGGACTCGCGCCGGGCGGGTCGCGAAGTGAAGCATCGATACGAGCGTGGAGCCACGCCTTAGACGGTCGTACTTACCGTCCGGGGCCCGCAGGACGACGACGATCTCCTGGCGGTACGCATCATCCTCGTCAACGACCACCACGGACGGGCCGAGCATGCTGTAGTCGAGGTCCGTGTAGCCCATCGCGGAGCCGATGCCGCTCTCCACGTGCACCTCGGCGCCGTTGGCCGCCAGCAGCCCGATGAGCGGGGGCAGGAAGTCGCGTCGTTCGTTCGGTTCGCGATGCATGCGCGGGAACCCGACGGTCACGCGACTGCCGTTGGGCATCTGTGTCCCTCCCTCGAAGTC
The DNA here is from genome assembly GCA_039917225.1 of Candidatus Limnocylindrales bacterium. GTDB lineage: Bacteria > Chloroflexota > Limnocylindria > Limnocylindrales > CSP1-4 > UBA5189. The sequence continues at coordinate 3,112 of JBDSJV010000097.1, read as the reverse complement.
CGAGCGTATGCGATTCGCCACGCACACTAGCCCAGCCTCGCGTGCGGCGCTCAGCGGTGCATCTGCCGTTCGACCCCGATGGGACCGGTCCGGTTGGCCTTGGCGCCCGGCCCGCGGTGATGCGATCCTGTGGCGGTATGACCAACGAGCAACACCTCACGATTGGCTTTCCCCGCATGTACAACGAGCCCGGGGAGCGGCGAGCATTCCTCCCCGCGCTCATGGCGCTTCTCGCGAGCCTGGATGTCGAGGTGTACGTCGAGGCGGGGAGCGGGTCGGGCATGGGCTACTCCGACGACGATTACCGCGCGGGCTCCGCGAGGGTCCACATCGTCGACGAGGCCACCGCCTATCGGCAGGACGTCGTCGTGGTGCTACGGGCGCCCGAGGGACGCTACGAGTTGCTCCGCCCCGGCGCGATCCTGCTCTCGATGCTGCACTTCGTGACCAGGCCGGAGCGCGTCGAGCTGTTGCGCCGCCTGGGCATCGATGCCATCGCACTCGACATGGTCACCAGCGACGATGGGCGACGACTTGTCCAGAACCTGCGCGATGTGGCGCGGAATGGGCTTGCGGCCGCGTTCGAGGCCCTGGAGCGACGCTGGCAGCCTCTCTTCTCGCCGGATCGCGATCCCGTCAGCGTGACGATCCTCGGCGCCGGGGGCGTTGGCAAGCACGCCATCGAGTGGGCCGCCAAGGCTGGCGACGAGGCCCGCAATCAGCGGTTCGTCCGGGAGGGGCTTCCCGGCGTGGAGGTGGTGGTGGTCGAACAGAACCTCGCCGGCAACGAGTCCTACTTCCGTCGTCGCCTCGCTCAGACGGACATCCTCGTCGATGCCACGGCCCGCCGCGACACCTCGCGTCCGCTGCTGGCCAATGACTGGCTCGGCTGGTTGCCCGAACACGCGGTCGTGTGCGACCTGGCCGTGGACCCGTATCTCCCCAATGACGACCCGCCCGTGGTCCGTGGGATCGAGGGGATCCCCCAGGGGAACCTCGACCAGTGGGAGTTCGGCCCGGACGACCCCGCCTGGGACCGCCTTCCCGCGGGGGTGTCGACCGCCAACCGGCGGACCGTCGTCTCCTGCTATTCGTGGCCGGGCGTCCGGCCCGAGGCCTGCATGGAGGCCTACGGTTCCCAGGTGACCCCGCTGCTCAAGACGCTCATCTGGCATGGGGGGAGAGCCGCCATCAGCCCGACTGTCTCGTTCCACGGACGGGCACTCTGGCGCGGCAGCCTGCGCAACTTCCTCGGCGAGGACCCGCCGGGCTGACGAGTCCCGCTACTGGCTCCGCGCCACGTTCCCGGTCGACGCCGGTCTCGTCAGCACGGGTCGACATCGGTCCATCAGTCCGGGTTCTCGAGACCGTCGGGCACGAATGGGGCTGAGAGTCCGGCTCACGGCAGATTCAGCGCTCGAACGAGTTGAATCGAGCCCGAAGGAGGTCTGGCAGTCCTGCATCCGCCCCACGTGCCACGAAAACCGGACTGGTGGACCGCTCGGGAGTTGCGATGACTGGACGACTGCCGGACTCATGGACGGTGCGGGGCTCGGGAGGTACGTGCGTCGCCCGCACACCCGGTGCGTGCGCGCAACTGGGTTGACCGCGCGTGCGAGACTACGAAGACACCTTCGCGACTCCCGTTCTGCCAGAGGCACCTATGCGTCACCGATTTGCGCTCCTCGCCGTCCCCGTTCTGCTCCTCGGCCTTCTTCCCGGCTCGGTCTCCGCGGACCCCTCCAACCGAGGAAGCGCGAGGCATCAGGAAGCCGTTGCATTCTGGACCCCCGAGCGGATCCGCTCGGCCATTCCTCGCGACATCACGTTCGACCCGGCAGATGGGTTCGTCGTGGCCGGACCCGGGGCGAACAGGGGCAAGCCCCAGCCCAAGCCGACCCCGACGCCGACCCCCCCACCGCCGGACGGCACCGTGACCGGGGCACCGTGGACCGCTGACGACGCAGTCCTTGCCGGGACCGGTCGCGTCTTCTTCGTGATGGGCGCGTTCCTGTACAGCTGCTCCGGGACCGTCGCCACGGACGGCAGGGCGGACTACTCGCTCGTCCTCACCGCCGGGCACTGCGTCATCGACCGTGGCAAGTTCGCCACGATGTGGACCTTCATCCCCGGATACGACACGAGCCCGGTCGCGTACAACGACTGCACCAGCGCGCGGTACGGCTGCTGGACGGCCGACGCCCTGTTCGTGGACTCGGGCTTCGCCAGCCAGAAGCGGTTCAACAACACCGCGGTCCAGCATGACTTCGCATTCGCCCTGGTGGGACCAGGTGGCAAGACGAGCGTCAATCCCTCGCTCGAGACCGCCGTCGGCGGCTCGTATGGCATCACGTTCAGTGGCCCAGCCATCGGTTCGACGTTGTCCGCCTTCGGCTACCCGGCAGGTGCCCCCTACAACGGCACCGATCTGACGTACTGCAGTGGTCCGATCGGCCAGGATCCGAATACGAGCAACACCACCTGGTCGATGGCCTGCGACATGACCGGCGGCTCCTCTGGTGGCCCGTGGCTCAGCGGTGACCCGACGACCTTCGCTGGCGCCACGCTGCGATCGCTCAATTCGTACGGCTACTCGGGCGTCGACAACATGTACGGACCGAAGTTCAACAGCTCGACGGAGGCGGTCTACAACGCGGCGAACGGGACCGCGACGTCGAATACGATCGTTCCGTAGTCCGAGCGCGCTGCTGAGTCGGCGACGCGTCTCTCGAGAGGCCTGATCAGCGTTGATGCCACCGCCCAGCAGCGAGCCGGCTCCCAAAGTGGCATTTGTCGGGCGAGTCGGGCTCATCACGGGAGCGGGGAGTCCGCACGGGATCGGGTTCGCGACCGCTCGGCTCCTGGGCCGTGGCGGGGCGCGCGTCGCGATTGCGTCGACCTCGGATCGGATCCATGACCGCGTCGCCGAGCTCGCCGATGCCGGGATCACCGCAACCGGCCATGTCGGCGACCTCATGGCCGATGGGGCTCCGACCCGGCTCCTGTCCGAGGTCCTCGAAGCACACGGCGGACGGTTGGACGTCCTCGTCAACAACGCCGGCATGATCGCGGTCGGCGTGGACGAGGAATCGCGGAACGTCATCGACATGGA
>JBDSJV010000096.1:0-3216 GCA_039917225.1 Candidatus Limnocylindrales bacterium | reverse complement strand
CGCCGGGGTCGGCCGCGGCCGCGCCACCCGGCCGCCCAGTCACGTTGAACTCAAGACGGTAGACGCCCGGAGACATCGGCCGCTCAAGCAGGTCCCGGATCCGCCCGTCAGCGTCAGTCAGGGCCTGCGTCAGGCGGATCGGCCGATCGTCCTCGCCAAGCTTGTAGAGGCTGACGTGAATGCCGCTCGCCGGGGCGCCGCTCTCGACATCGAGGACGTGCGTCGAGATCGTGGGCGTCGAGGACGCTGCGCTCTCCATGTTGGGTGTTTCCGGACCGCTGTTGGCCACGTATCCTCCGGACATGGGAAATCTTCGGATCACGGTCGGCGACGACCTTCACTTTAGCGCCCGCTGGGAAACCGCCGCACCGCAGACCATCGAGGCCGTTCGCCGGATGCTGCCGATCGAGAGCCGGCTCATCCATTGCCGCTGGTCGGGCGAGTCCACCTGGATCCCGTACGGCGACTTCCGGCCGGGCATCGACTACGAGAACCACACCTCGTATCCCTCGCCAGGGATGCTCGCGATGTACCCCGGCGGGATCAGCGAGTGCGAGATCTTCTTCCCCTACGGTGCATGCGCCACGGCCTCCAAGGTCGGCCAGCTGGCCGCCAATCACTTCGCGTCGCTGGAGCCTGACGACGGCTGGGAGGACCGACTGCGCGAGGTCGGCCGACGAGCCCTGTGGGAAGGCGCCCAGCGAATCCGGATCGAAGAGGTCGAGTGACCGACCTCCTCGTTCGAGGCGGCACGGTCGTCACCGCGACCGGATCCCGGGTCGCTGACGTCGCGATCGACGGTGGCCGCATCACGACCATCGGCGCCCTCGCGGGGCTTCAGGAGAGCGCGGCCGAGACCATCGACGCCACAGGCCTGCTCGTCCTCCCCGGTATCGTCGACGTCCACACCCATACCCGTGTCGCGAGCGAGGCCGAACCGGATCGGTTCTTCCAGGACTCGGTCGCAGCCGCCTTCGGCGGGACGACGAGTTTCCTCGCGTTCAACAATCCAGGGACGGGCTCGTCGCCCGCGGCGGAACGGTCCCTGCTCGCCGGCCTGCGCGAATGGCGGGCGGCAACGGACCAGGACAGCGCCGTGGATTACGCCGTGAGCCTCGCCATCTCGGGCCGGATGGACGATCCCGTGGCCGAGCTTGCGGCGATGGTCGACGCCGGTGTCTCGACCGCCAAGGCGTTCATGGTCTTCGACTTCCGGCTCGACGATGCCCGGATCTTCGAGGCCATGAGGGTCCTGGCCGGGCGTGGCGGGATGCTCCAGGTGCACTGCGAAGACCCCGTCATCATCGATGCGGCCGTCGCTTCTGCACTGGCGCGCAACGAGACCGGGCCCCGCTGTCACGCCGGCTCGCGACCCTCGTACGCGGAAGGCGTCGCCACAGCCCGGGCGATGGCCTTTGCCAGGGCGGCCGACGCCCCGGTCCACGTTGTCCACCTCTCGTCGGCGGATGCGCTGCGTCATGTACGAGAAGCGAGGGGCCTTGGGGTCCGGGTAACTGCCGAGACCTGCCCTCACTACCTCGCCCTGACTGACGCCCGGTACGAGGTCGGCGATCCGCTCGAGGTGGCCAAGGTTGTCATCTCGCCGCCCCTGCGCTCGGCCGCGGATCTCGACGCCATGTGGAACGGCCTGGTGGCCGGTGACCTCGACATGATCGCCACCGATCATGTCCCCGATCGGGCTGCCGTCGAGAAGGCGGATGCCGTCCGGGGTATCCCGTTCGACCGGATCAGCAACGGCGCCCCGGGCATCGAGACCCTGCTGGCCGTCGCCTACGGCCTGGGCGTGCCGACCGGGCGACTGACCGTCGAACGCCTGGTGGACCTCCTGGCTACGACACCGGCTCGGCGGTTCGGGCTCCGCCGAAAGGGTGCGATCGAGGTTGGCCGCGACGCGGACCTCGTGATCTTCGACCCGGCGGCCCGACGCACCATCCGCGCGGAGGACCTGCATCACACGAGCGACTACACACCGTACGAGGGCCTCGAGATCCAGGGAGTGGTCCGATCCGTGTTCGTCCGGGGCCAAGCCGTGATCCGGGACGGGCTCTTCGTCGGTCGTCGCGGATTCGGTCAGTTCATCGAACGCGAGGGTGCCGGCGACTGATCCGCGTCGAGCAGCTGATAGGCATCCAGCGTCAGGAACTCCGCCGGCTCCTCCTCGAGCACAAGGCGATCGAGGAGGCTGACAGCGTCCCCGAGGCGTTGGCTGCCCCCCGCGAGCTCGGCCGCGAGCTCGGCACGCAGCGCCAGGTAGCGGGCGGCGTCGAAGGTGCCGCCGTCGGCCAGCCGCGCACCGGTCGAGCGCCACTGCCAGAGCTGCGATCGGGAGATCTCGGCCGTGGCCGCGTCCTCCATCAGGTTGTTGATGGCCGCGGCACCGTTCCCGGATAGCCACGAATCGATGTATTGAAGCGCAACCGAGATGTTCAACCGAACGCCCGCCTCGGTGATTCGGCCCCCGGCGACCCGGATGTCGGCCAACTGGGCGGCGCTCACGTCGACATCGTCCCGCAGTCGGTCCCGCTGATCAGGAGCGGAGCCGAGAACGCGGTCGAAGACCTCGGTCGCCAACGGCACGAGGTCCGGATGGGCGACCCACGTGCCGTCAAAGCCATCGCCCGACTCGCGCTCCTTGTCCTCCCGGACACGGGCCATCGCCGTGGCGTTCACGGCCTCGTCCCGCCTCGACGGAATGAAGGCGGCCATGCCGCCGATCGCGTGGGCCCCGCGGGCATGGCAGGTCCTGACGAGCAGCTCCGTGTAGGCGCGCATGAACGGGACCGTCATCGTCAACGCTGACCGGTCGGGCAGCACGTGCTCCTCGTCACGGCCCACGGTCTTGATGCAGGAGAACAGGTAATCCCAGCGTCCCGCGTTGAGCCCTGAGGCGTGCTCGCGAAGCTCCCACAGGATCTCGTCCATCTCGAACGCGGCGTGGATGGTCTCGATCAGGACCGTCGCCCGAATCGAGCCCCTCGGAATGCCGAGCGCAGCCTGGGCCCAGACGAAGACGTCATTCCAGAGCCGCGCCTCGAGGTGTGATTGGAGCTTCGGCAGGTAGAAGTACGGCCCGGTCCCGCGGGCGAGTCGCTCGGCGGCGTTGTGGAACAGGTACAGCCCGGCATCAAACAGGCTCGCCGACACCGGCGCACCGTCGACCAGGACGTGGCGCTCTTCGAGGTGCCAGCCGCGAGG
>JBDSJV010000095.1:0-7808 GCA_039917225.1 Candidatus Limnocylindrales bacterium | reverse complement strand
GATAGGCCGAGGCGATCTCTGCCATCGAGGCGGCAATCGTCAGGACGAAGACGGTGACGAGCGGCCAGCCGATGAGGACGGCCGCGGTGCCCGCCCAGGCGAGGCCGTAGTCGTACAGGATGACCGCGCCGGTCAGGATCGAGATGATCGAGAAGCTGATCGCGAAGTTGCTGAACCCGCCCATCGTGCGGAACAGCTCCTGCGCGTAGCCCAGTGAGTGCAGGTCCTTGATGTCCTGCTTGATCACGTCTTCGCGGGATCGACTTTGCATGGTTCCTCCTCGCAGTGGCCGTCTCGGCCTCCCGCCGAGACGGCCCATCCTCCGGTTCGCATCAGAGCAGTACGGGTCGTGGGCAATCCGGACTGTCGAGTACATCGAACTTCGCCCGACTATACGCGCGCGCAGGATCGTTTTCGGGGCGTTTTCGCACGCTCCGCAGGAGTTCCGACGGAATCCGCGCGCCTCACGCCGATTGATCGCGGATTGGCGTGAACTGAGGTCAAGGCCTGGGTAACGCGTCTGGTGGGGCTTCACGCAGCATCGGCGGCGGTCCGCGGATGTCGGTCGTCGCGGGATAGTCGACCCCGAGGACCCGTGGGAGCGTATCGTGCGCTCGAGGAGGCGCACGGTGATCGACCCGCTGCCCGGCCCGGTCCTGGAACGACTGTCGCGTGTTCGGTCGATGGAGGCGAACCTGCTCGACGGCGCGGAGGGACTGGGCAGCGCTGTGGCTGCGGACACGGAAATGGCGGACGCCGTCTCCATGATCCGCTCGCTCGCCGCGGCCCACGCGAGGGCCCTGGACGAGCTCGCCGTCCGACGCGGGGCGGAGCCGAAGGCTGGGGCTGCTGGTGGCCGGCCTCCCGCCGATGGCGGCGTCTCGAATCAGCTCGAGCAGTTGGCCGGGGCGTCTGCCGCCGCGGTCGTGGCCTACGGCGCTCTGTACGCAGCTGGCAGACTCCACTGCGAGGCCGAGCTGTGCGACCTCGCCGATGCTCACGCGGCCGACTGGGCGCGGACGCTGCACACGCTCAGCGATCTCCTGCCGCCGGCCATCCACGCCGACATGCTTCGGGCTGACTTCAGGTGCCGGTGCGTGTGTCCGGCCTGCGGGATCGGCGCCTGCCTGTGCACCCGGAACAGCGTCGAAACCATTCGCGAGCACTGGGGGCGCCCGGGCCTGGAGACTGGCGATGGGATCGAGCTCCGCATCTCGCCCCGGCCGGGCAGTCAACTTGCCGACGCCGGCCTCGAGCGTGGCGACCGGATCCTGGCCGTCGATGGCCAGGTCGTCCACACGAACAACGAGTTGCAGGCGGCTCTCAGGCGTCGCCCGGTCGGCGAGATCACGTCCGCACAGGTGGTCCGTTCGGGACGGACCGAGGAGATCGCCGTCGCCCGAGTCAGCGACTGGGAGTGACCGATCGCTGGCAGCGGTTGGACCACACGCGTCACCCCGGCCAAAGCCTCAGTAGAGCATCGTCGTCCCGTCGGGAAAGGTGAACTCGAAGACTCCCGGGGCGAGCGTGGCATCAGGTTCGAGCGAGGTCACGAAGGCCTCCCGGGTGACGGCCCCAGCCATCGACTCGGTCAGGCGGGTGATGATCCCGTCGGCCCGATCGACCGCGATCTGGATGTGGAAATCGGGACGATCCGCGGTCCGTTCGATGGTCCGCGGGTGGTCACACTCGAGGACGATGGCCTCGCGTCCGGCCACGATGTCGGTCCCGGAAAGCCATGTCCGGCCCGTGGCCAGGACGTTCTGGCAGTAGCCGGCTGGATGGACGAACAGTTCAGGAAGCGTCTCGAGCGGCAGTGGCGTGACGGGTTCGTAGACCCGTGAGCTGCCGGGGAAATCACTGCCGAGCCCTCGGGGCCGGTTTCGGATCGGGCGCTCGGTTCCGAGCTGATGCCTCCCGGAATACGTTCGAACCGTCGCTCCGTCACCGACCCAGAGCTCGAAGTTGCCGGCCGTTCCGCCACCTGCCTCGGTCGTGGTCACCCGTGCGTGTCCCGGGTGCTGGATCGAGACATCCATCGCCATGACCTGCTCGCCTCGAGCGCCAAAGGTCCGCTCTTCGAGCCGCATTCGAAGGGTCTGAAATCGAAGCTCTGCATCCCGCATGAACTCGAACAGCTGCGGCACGGTCGGGAGATCGACGGGCAGCGCCACGATCGCGGGTACGCGTCGATCCGATCCGGCGGGAACGAGGGCCGCGCGGTCCCAGAGGCGGGTTGTCATCGTCGGGATTGTAGCGGCCCCAATCCTCGTCGACATCGACCCATGGCCACAGCGCGTGATCTCACAGCCGTAAATCGAGATGGCCCCGTAGACTCAGCCCGTGGAGATCGAAGCCGGCCGCTTTCGCCAGGTGATGGGCCATTTCGCAACCGGCGTGTCGGTGGTTACCACAATCGCCGGGGATGGCCCGCAGGGCATCACCGCCAACGCCCTGTCATCGGTGTCGCTCGACCCGCCGCTGATCATGGTCGCCCTGGATCAGCGCCGATTCATCACGCCGATGGTGCGGGCGCACGGTCGCTATGCCGTGAGCATCCTGTCGGACAGCCAGCAGGCACTGTCCGACTGCTTCGCCCACGCCGCCGTCCGGCCCGGTCGCGAGGACTTCTGCGGCGCGGCCTGGACGCCGGGCCCAACCGGCCTTCCGCTCCTCGATGGCGCAATCGCCACGCTCGAGTGCACGGTCATCGAGACCTTCTCCGCAGGTGACCACGACCTATTCATCGGCCGCGTGGACACGATGGACGCCCCCGGAGGCACCACGGAAGATGCCGGGCCGCTGCTCTACTTCCGGCGGCGCTACCTGCAGATTGAACGGGCCGCCGAAGCTCCGGTCGAGGGAAAGCCGGAGGCCTGACCATGCCGACCATTCGCGCCAACGGGCTGGATATCGGCTATGACGTGATGGGCGCGGGCCCCCCGATCGTGATGCTGCACGGCGCCACCTCAGTCGGACGCGAGGACTTTGCCGCGCAGATCCCGCTCTTCTCACGGGCCTTCCTCCTCCACGTGCCGGATGCCCGCGGTCACGGGCGGACGCGTTGGGACAGCGCCGAGGGGTTTCGCTACGACTGGCTCGTCGAGGATCTCGAGGGGTTCGTGGACGCCCTTGGTCTGCGGACCTTCCACCTGCTGGGCTTCTCGATGGGTGCCATGACGGCGCTTCAGTTCGCGTCTCGACATCCCGACCGGGTCCGAACGCTGGTGGTCATCGGGATCACGACCCAGCGTGAACCGCGGACGAGTGTGGTCCGCGCGCTGATGGATCCGCCGAAGATCGAGGCAACGGACCCGGCGTGGGCGGCCGCCCTGGCCCGTCGCCACGACGAGGGCCAGGGAACCGGGGCCTGGCAGAAGCTGCTGCCAGCGATTGCCGCCGACGTAGCGGCGCAACCGCTCCTCGGGCCGCGCGACCTCCATCGAATCGACGCGCCGACCATGGTCGCCGTCGGCGACCGCGATCCCTTCGTTCCGGTCGACCATGCCTGGGGACTCTCCCGCCAGATTCCCGACGCCCGACTGTTTGTTGCGCCCGACTGCGGCCATGAGGTCACGGTCAGGCGGCCGGGGCTATTCAACGAGGCCCTGTCCGGGTTCTACCGAGCCACGGCCGACGAGGCGGCGCGGCGGGCTGAAGAGGCAACCCGGCCGGCTGACGCCAGCGCCACGAACATGAAGCCAGCCGAAGGAGATCCTCGATGACGACCTTGCTCGTGCTCTACAGCCGACCGGAAGGTGGGGCAGAAGCCCTCGCGACCCTCGAGCGGCGCTATCGCGACGAACACCTGCCCCTCGTGGCACAGACCCCGGGGCTCCGATCCACCCGGATCTGGCGCGTCGCCGAGGCCCTCGGCGGCGAGACCGACCTGGTCCTCGCGGCCGCCATGGACTTCGATGATCGCGCCTCGCTTGACGCTGGCCTCGGGTCGGACCCCATGCGTGCCGCGGGGCGCCTCCTCCGTGAAATCGCCCCGGGCCTCGCCACGTTCCTCGTGCTCGAGGACGCCCCCGATCTCCTCGCCGCCTCCTGACGTCGGCTGGCCCAGCGGGGACCTTCCCGGGCAGTGGATACTGGGTTGACACAGGACAGGGGTAGTCAGTGACCAATATCGAACCTGCGGCACCTTCCATTCGGGTCGAATTGCCGGCGAGCGGACCCGACGGACCGGTCGACGGCGTGGCTCTTGTGACGCTCGATCGACCGAAGGTGCTCAACGCCCTCAACTTCGCCCTGATCGCCGAGCTGACCGACGCACTCGAGTCGCTGGAGCGCAATCCGGCCTGCCGGGCGGTGGTCATCACCGGCGCCGGGGACCGCGCGTTCGCAGCCGGGGCCGACATTCGCGAGTTGGCCGGACAGACGCCGGCCTCCCTCGTTGCCGACGACCATTTCCACCGCTGGGAGCGGATCAAGCGGATCCGGAAGCCGCTCATTGCAGCCGTTCGAGGGTTCGCACTCGGAGGCGGGTGTGAACTGGCCATGACCTGCGACATCATCGTGGCCGGCGAGGACGCCCAGTTCGGGCAACCGGAGATCCGCCTGGGCGTGATCCCGGGTGCTGGCGGGACCCAGCGACTGACCCGGGCGATCGGCAAGGCCAAGGCGATGGAGATGGTCCTGACGGCGCGGCCGATCGGCGCCCGCGAGGCCGAGGCCCACGGGCTCGTGACGCGCGTCGTGGCGCCGGAGGCGGTGGTCGCGACCGCGCTGCAGATCGGCGCCGAGATTGCCGCCATGCCGCCGCTCGCGGTGATCGCCGCCAAGGAGGCCGTCAACCGGGCCGAGGAACTGCCACTCGAGGCGGGACTCGAATTCGAGCGCCGGAACTTCTACGGGCTCTTCGCCAGCGAGGACCAGAAGGAAGGGATGGCCGCTTTCACCGAGAAGCGTGCCGCGGCCTGGAAGGGTCGCTGAGGAGGAACCATGGCCTGGGATCCGGACCTCGGAGACGAGCCAGCGGGGGCCTTGCGAGACGAGGCGCCAGACCTCCTCACGCCCATCGACCCGGATGCGCCCGTCAGTGGTCATCACCCGCCCAGCGACGCCGACATAGGTCCGTCGCAGGCACCAGAGCAGGACTGGCTGGCCGCCGAGCCGATCCTGTTTCCGGTGCTCCGTCCCCGCGGAACCAGCGGTTCCCGCCTCAGCGACCTTGATGCTGCCCGCCTCGCCAGCGAGGGTCTCAAGTCCCACGCGCAGGCGGTGCTCGATGATGGTCCCTCGGGCCTGGCCCTCGGCTACGTGCTTCGGGCCGGGGCATTCGACGCCCACGTCAATGCGGACCATCTCCTTGCCTGGGGCGCGGGGCCCGAGGAACTGAGGGCCGCGGCCATGGCCAACCTCGCGCGATGGTCAGCCACGGCTGGCTGGACCGAAGAGGTCTCGGGGACGAGGCGTCTCGTTTCGTCCGCCTCCGGCGATGGCGGCGACGCAGTGCGGATCCTCTTGCCAGCCGTCCGCAGGCATCTGGCCGAGACGCTTGGCCAGGGCGCACGCGTCCTCGTCGGCCTGCCGGAACGGGATCTGCTGGTCGCGGCCGCGCTCCGACCGGATGACGAGGAATTCGGCCCGCTGTTCGCGGCCTTCGTTCGGGGTCACGCCGAGGGCTCCGATCAGCCCCTCGACGACCGCGTTCACGAGCTCGTGGGTGGGGAACTTCGGCCGTACGAGGGATGAGCCCCAGCACCGAACCTGAGGTTCTGACCAACGTCGCGGCGGGCGTCGCGACGATCACCCTGAATCGACCCGCAGCCCTGAATGCGCTGACGATCCCGATGAAGGAGCACCTGCTGGGTGCCCTCGAGACGGCTGCCGCGGACCTATCTGTCAGGGCCATCGTACTCACTGGGGCTGGTCGGGCATTCTGTGCCGGCCAGGATCTTCGGGAGCGGCTCGAGCCAGGGGCTCCGCCACTCGACGAGGAGCTGATGCTCCGCTACAACCCGATCGTCCGCGCGATCCGAAACGCCCCGCAACCGGTCATCGCCGCGATTAACGGCGTGGCGGCGGGCGCTGGCGCCTCATTCGCCTTTGCCTGCGACCTGCGTATCGCCGCTGAAACGGCCACGTTCGTGCTGGCGTTTGGCCGGATCGGCCTCATCCCGGACAGCGGCGCCACCTGGACACTTCCCCGCCTGGTGGGCGCAGCACGTGCCGCCGAGATGGCCCTCGTCGGCGAGGCCGTGAGCGCCGAGGACGCCCTCAGGATCGGGCTCGTCTCTCGCGTCGTCTCAGGCGACGAGCTCGCCGCCGCCGCTGCGGAGATAGCTGAGCGGATCGCCGCGGGGGCCCCGCTAGCGATGACCCTCACGAAGCGGGCGCTCGCGGCGGCTTTCGACCGGGATCTGGACGCCGCGCTCGACGCAGAGGCCGAGGCCCAGGGCGTTGCCGGATCGAGCCGTGACCACGCGGAAGGGCTGGCCGCATTCGTCGAGAAGCGCACGCCCCGATTCACCGGGGAGTGACGGCTCGACGTTGACGGCGGGCGTCGCACTGAGTATCGTCTGCCTAACGATCGTTCGTTTGGGAGGTGCGCACCACACCCCTGGTTGAGTTGACTCGCCGTCGTGCGATCGAGGATGTCGCATCCGAGTTGTTCCGTGAACACGGCTACGCCGCGACGAGCGTCCGCGACATCGCGCGTGCCCTCGATATGCAGGGTGCGAGCCTGTATGCGCATGTCACCTCGAAGGAGGACGTGCTCTGGGCCATCGTGGATCGGACGGCGTCCAGATTTGAAGCGGCCGCCGCCGAGGTCCTGGACAGCACGGGCGCGGTACCTGGGCAGTCGGATCCCGCGGCGACCCTGACCCGTCTTGTTCGGGCCCACGTCCGGGTGATCGCCGAGGACGTCGAAGCTGCAGGAGTGTTCGTCCATGAGTGGCGTGCCCTGGGAGAGGAGCGCCGTGCTGGCGTTCTTTCCCGCCGTGATACCTACGAACGTCGATTTCGCGATCTGATCGAGGAAGGGATGAGCTCGGGGGATTTCGCCTTGACGGATTCGAGCCTCGCCGCCACGGCTGTTCTGTCAGCACTCAACGGCCTGCCGGCCTGGTACGACCCGGCTGGCCGCCTCACCGCCGATCGCGTCGCCGATCACTTCGTCGAATTCACCCTCGGCATGCTGCAGGGAGCTTCCCGATGACCGACCCCGTCGCACTGGATCCGGTGCTGTCGCCACAGGATCGGAGCGCCCGACCCTGGAATGACGATCTCAGCCACGACGATCGCTACGCGTTGTTCGAAGCCCACGTGGCAGGCGGCGGCAAGATCGAGCCCAATGACTGGATGCCCGACGAGTACCGGACCGCCGTCCTGCGATTTGTCGAGATGCATGCGAACTCGGAGCTGATGGGCGTCCTCCCGGAGCGCGAGTGGCTCATGCGGGCGCCGACACTCAAGCGGAAGCTGGCGCTTACGGCGAAGGTCCAGGACGAAGTCGGGCATGCCCAGCTTCTCTACCGAGTGGCCGAGGATCTCGGCAAGCCCCGCGAGGCCATGTACGACGACCTGCTCGCCGGCAAGACCAAGTTCCACAACGTCTTCCACTACCCGACGAAGACATGGGCCGACATCGGGATCATTGCCTGGCTCGTGGATGCCGCCGCGATCGTCGCCCAACAGGCGCTCCGGGATTCCTCCTACGGCCCGTACGCCCGGACGATGCAGAAGATCTGCTGGGAGGAATCGGTCCACATCATGCATGGCCGCGATGTCGTGGTGACCATGATGACCGGGACGGATTCACAGCGGACGATGGTCCAGGAGGCGCTGGATCGATGGTG
>JBDSJV010000094.1:0-3224 GCA_039917225.1 Candidatus Limnocylindrales bacterium | reverse complement strand
CAGATTGAACAGGATCACCCGCGAGCGACCCTCATCGCGGGCCTCGATGGCCTGGTCGATCGCGACCTTGATCGCGTGGGTCGGTTCGGGCGCCGGCAGGATCCCCTCCGTCCGGGCGAACTGGACGCCGGCCTCGAACGTTGCGCGCTGGTGGACGGCCTGTGCCTCGATGAGCCCCTGCTCCTTGAGCAGCGAGACGATCGGTGACATCCCGTGATAACGGAGCCCACCCGCATGGATCGGCTCAGGGATGAAGTCGTGGCCCAGGGTGTGCATCTTGACCAGCGGGGTCATCCGGGCGGTATCGCCGAAGTCGTAGCGGTAGACGCCGCGGGTCAGGGACGGGGCAGCCTCCGGTTCGACGGCAATGATCCGCGGCTTCGGGCCGCCGCGCAGACCACGCCCGATGAACGGGAAGGTCAGCCCGGCGAAGTTCGAGCCGCCGCCGGCACAGCCGATGATGACATCGGGCTCCTCGCCAGCCATCGCCATCTGTTCCATGGCCTCCAGGCCGATGACCGTCTGGTGGAGCAGCACGAAGTCGAAGACCGAGCCGAGCGAGTACTTCGTGCCTGGATGGGTGACGGTGTCCTCGATGGCCTCGCTGATCGCCAGTCCGAGTGAGCCCGTGTGGTCGGGCTGTTCGGCGAGCACCTTGCGTCCGTACTCCGTATCGCGGCTCGGGCTCGCGACGATCTCGGCTCCATAGACCTCCATGAGATTGCGGCGGTACGGCTTCTGGTCGTAGCTGGCGCGGACCATGTAGACCTTGACGTCGAGGCCGAAGTACGCCCCAGCGAACGCCAGGGCACTCCCCCACTGGCCGGCCCCCGTCTCGGTCGCCAACCGCTTGACGCCCTCTTCCTTGTTGTAGAAGGCCTGTGGCAGCGCCGTGTTCGGCTTGTGGCTGCCCGACGGGCTCCCGCCCTCGTACTTGTAGTAGATGTGGGCTGGGGTCCCGAGGGCTTTCTCGAGGCGGCGGGCACGGAACAGCGGGCTCGGCCGATAGAGCCGATAAGCCTCGCGAACCGGCTCCGGGATCTCGATCTCGCGGTCCTGGCTGACGACCTGCTTGATCAGCTCCATCGGGAAGAGCGGTGAAAGGTCGTCCGGACCGATCGGCAGCGCCGTACCCGGATGGAGCACTGCCGGGGGTGGCGTGGGCAGGTCCGCCACGATGTTGTACCAGGCGGTTGGGATGTGATCTTCATCCAGGATGTACTTCGTGCGGTCGGTGGCCATCTCGCGCTCCTCCTCGGTCGGCTGGAGCCGAGAGGGTACCAGCGGTGCGCAACCACGTTCCCTGAGTGGTCTCCGCCTGGTCCCGTCATTTACGACGCTGGATCGTCGTAGGCACGGCGCCGCCACCCGCGGGCGGTGGCCGACGCCCTACCTGAACGTGACTCCGAGTGCCAGGCGCCCCGAAACCGCCCCTTCGGGGTCCGTCGCGGTGTCTAACACGACCCGGGACCGTAGATGGTGCCGAACCGGGCGGGCAGGCAGGTTAGTACGATCCCCGGGCGTATGTGAACGCCCGAAGGGAGCGATTCCGGTTTCACATCGTATGCAGTGTCACCTGACGCAGATGCATTGACGAGCCCGTCTGCTATGCATATGCTGGATGGGTGAGAAAGCACACGACCATCGATCTCGACGGGGACCTGGTCGGTGAGGCCCGAGAGGTTCTCGGAACCCGGACGACGACTGAGACGGTGCACGCCGCACTCGCGGACGTGGTCCATCGGCGGCGACGGCTCGGGATCCTCGAGTTGCGGCCGGCCCTGACCCTCGCCGACCTCGACGCGATGCGCGCGCATCGATTCAGTGAAGAACCTGCGCCGTACGGGACCGAAGATCCGCGCGAGTGATCGAGCTATGGGACACCAGTGCCTTGATCCTGGCGGCCCGCGAGCCCGCCGTCGGGACGCTGCTCGCTGAGGCGCTCGCCGCAGATGAGGTGGCGATCACCGAGCCGGTACTCCTCGAGTACCTCAACGGGGCGCGTAACACGGCTGAATACGACCGGTTTCGATCCGTCCTTGGGGCGATCCGCCGGCTCGAGTCGACCGGGCTCGACTGGCAACGCGCCCTGGAGGTCCACCGGCTCCTCGCGCTCACTGGGCCTGGCCACCAGCGGAGTGTCCGGCTCATCGACCTCGTGATCGCCGCCACGGCCGAACGCCACGGGGTCCGCATCGCGCATGTCGACCGCGACTACGAGCGGATCGCAGCGGTCACGGACCAGCCGGTCCGATGGGTTGGAATGTCACCAGCGGCCGACGACCGCTGAGTCTCTGTTGGCAGCGCGGTGATCTTGCGGTGAGTGATCGCGGCTGGCGTCTGACGATGGCAACCCCGACCCTCGCCGATGCGATCGAGCGATGGGAGCGATCACTTCGAGCGGCAGGACGATCACGACCTATCTCGATGGGCCAGGCCCGTCGTTGCCGTTACCGGCAAGGGCCGTCGGCGGCGTGATCTGCCCCTGGATGCGGCGACCGCGGCGGTGCTCCGCCGATACGTCGAGGAGGAGCGACCACACCATCGGGCGGCAGACCGGACGGGTCGCCTCTGGCTCGGCCGGCCGGACCGATGACCCCCGGCGGCAGTCGCCGCCTCCCGAGCGGGAGCAGCGACCTGAACTCAGGAGCCGGCCTTTGAACCCGGCTTCCTTGCGTCATCGTCGCCGGCCTTTCGGACGGCGTCCTCGACGTCGCCGAGTCCCCTCTGCGCCTTGCCCTGGACCTGCTGGATCCTGCCTTTCGTCTCCTGCGTCTTGTTGCCGGTCAGCTTGCCGGCGGCCTCGTTGACGACACCCTTGGTGGTGCTGACGGCACCCTTGACGTGCTGGTTGGTCATGACCGTGATCCTCCTGTCAGGGCGGCAGATTGCCTGCCGATGTTGTGGTGGTCCTGCGTCCGTCCGAGACTCAGGGGTTGCCGCTGAACGTGTCGCAGCCGTCCGGCGACCACGACATCTCATGCGCCTCCCGCGGGCGTGACACGATGCCAGGGCGCAACCACGTCAACCGCGGGGCTCACACCTTGATGACGCCGACCAGGAAGAGGATCACCACGACGATGACGATCACGCCGATGATCCCGACGCCGCCGCTTCTTGTGTTCATCACGATCTCCTGTTCCGGGCTGGCAAGGCCGTTGAGTGGTCGCGTCGGGATTGTGCATCGCGCTGGTGCGCGTGGTGCCTCCTGTGACGACGCTTCG
>JBDSJV010000093.1:0-5930 GCA_039917225.1 Candidatus Limnocylindrales bacterium | reverse complement strand
TGGCCGACTCGCCGCGCAGCCGGATCGATGAGCTGACCGAGCCGGCGAAGCGGTTCGGGGCGAAGGGCCTCGCCTATCTCGCCGTCGAGGCAGATGGGTCCATCAAGAGCCCGATCCTCAAGTTCCTCGGCGACGACCTGGCCGGCCGACTGGCGACACGGGCGGGTGCTGAGCCTGGAGACCTGGTCCTGATCGTGGCCGACACGACAGCGGTCGCCAACGACGTGCTCGGGCGCCTGAGGGCGGAGCTCGGTACGCGACTCGGCCTCGCCGACCCCGACGTGCTCGCCTACTGCTGGGTGTACCGGTTCCCGATGTATCAGTGGGATACGGACGGCTCCCGGTGGGATGCCACGCACAACCCGTTCTCGGGCGTCGTACCCGAGGACGAGGTCCTGCTGACGACCGTGTCTGGCGACCTCACCAGCCCCTCACCTGAGGATGCGGCCGGTCGCGCTCGCGCCATGCAGTACGACATCGCGCTCAACGGCTGGGAACTCGGCGGCGGTTCCGTCCGGATCTGGCGACGCGATCTGCTCGAGACCAGCTTCGCCCTCCAGGGGTACAGTCAGGAGCGGATGCGGAACATGTTCGGAGCGATCCTCGACGCGTTCGAGTTCGGAGCACCACCGCACGGCGGGATCGCCCTCGGGATCGACCGCTGGGCCGCGCTGCTTGCCTACCAGACCAACATTCGCGAGGTCATGGCGTTCCCCAAGACGCAGTCGGGCAACGATCCAATGCTCGAAGCGCCCTCCGCGCCGGATCCAACGCAGTACGCGGACCTCGGCCTGAAGTTCGTCGGGATACCCAGCAAGCCGGCCTGAGCGCTCAACCCGCGCTATGAACGCCCTCTACGACCAGATCGCAGCGCGGCCACGACTGGCGGCGCTCCTCGGGGCGCTGTTCATCGCGTTCTCGGGGATCTTCTACCGCTTCGCGGACGTCTCGCCATCCACCGCCACCGTCTTCCGCTCACTCTACGGCCTGCCGGTCCTCATCCTGGTCGCGTGGGTCGAGCGGCGGCGCTTTGGCCCCATGTCCCGACGGACCATCTACCTGGCGATCGTCGCCGGCGTCTTCTTCGCGGGCGACCTCCTGACCTGGCACCACGCGGTGGATGCCGTCGGCGCCGGGCTGGCAACGGTGCTCGGGAACATGCAGGTCCTCGTCGTCGGGTTCGTGGCCTGGGTCGTCCTGCGCGAGCGCCCGCCCCGGCCGGTCCTCATCGCCACGCCGGTCGTACTGCTCGGCGCGGTCCTGATCTCCGGGGCCATCGGCTCGGGCGCCTATGGGGCGAACCCACCCCTCGGAGTGGCGCTCGGGACCGCGACGGCACTCTTCTACGCGGGGTACCTGCTGGTGATCCGGCGTGGGACGAACGACATCCGGCGTCCCGCCGGTCCGGTCGCGATCGCCACTGCCTCGACCATGGTCGTTGCCATCGTCGCCGGGCTCGTCATCGGCGACCTCGATCTCGTCCCCTCGTGGCCTGGCCACGGATGGCTGGCGCTCCTCGGGCTGATGTCGCAGTCGATCGCCTACCTGCTGATCTCGATCGCTCTGCCCAGGCTCCCGGCAGCCGTGGTCTCGATCATCCTGCTCGCGCAGCCGGTCGCGACCGTGCTCCTGGCCCGGGTCCTGCTTGCCGAGGTGCCCTCGGCTTTCCAGTTCGGCGGCGTCATCCTGATCGTCGGTGGAATCGCGCTCGCGACGGTGCCCGTTGGGCGGTTGCGGGACCGAGCGAGAGGCGCTCGCGGCGCCCAGGCGTAGAAGCGACTGGCCTAAGGGGCCTCTGAGCCGACGGACGGTGGCGCCTCGAGGGGCGCTTCTTCCGGGGTCGCGGCCGCGGCGGATCCCCACTCGTGGGCGCCGGATGCTTCCTGTGGACCCTCGTAGGGGGGCAGAGCACTCCGCTCGGTGTCGCCGTCGATGACGGTTCCCGGGTCGCCGAGATCGATCACGCGGAGGGTGATCCCGGTCTCGATCAGCTCGTCGAGCAGGTCATCGGGAATGGCCGCGGTGCCGAGACCGCGGAGGGCTGCCAGGGCGGTCATGGGCACGAGCGCCGGCCAGCCCGCCTCCTCGTGATAGGTCGGCCGGATCACGACGTCGGGGGTCATGCCATGCGCCTCGACGAGCGACGTGACCGTCTCGGGACCGACCCAGCAGAACCGGGCCGGCCAGACGAGAGCACCCGTCACGTCGCTGATCTCGGCCGCAGCCATCTCGATTCCTCGAACGATCTGGCCAACCGGGCCCGAGTCCGACGGGGCGGGATCGACCAGGGTGACCGACGCTCCCGCCAGCGCGATGGCAACGGTGCCGTCCGGGTCGGGCGTGACCACGATGATCGGCATCGCCCCGCCGGGCCACGCGGCGTCGGCGATCCTCCGGACTCGCGGCACGCCGGCAGCGTCGGCAAGGGCACGGCTCGCTGAGGCGGCGAGGATCACGGCTGCAATGGTCACGGGACGGAGATCCTAGCAGTCACGAAAGCAAGGGTCGACGTCGACACGACGTGCACGACTTCCACCTGGCGCATCATCCTGGCTCCAGGGACTGATATGGACCAGGAGGCGCGGCGTTGACCCAGGAGATAGAGACGGGCACCTGGCACTACGGACTCATGGCGCGCTGGTGGGCTGAGTTCGAGCGACCGGAACCGGAGGAACTGGCCTTCTTCGGCGACGCGATCCGGCGGTACGGTGAGCCCGCCCTCGATCTCGGGTGCGGCACCGGTCGAATCCTTCTTCCGCTCGTGGCTGCTGGACTCGACGTCGACGGAACCGACATCTCGCCTGACATGATCCGCCTGGCGGCTGACGCGGCAAACGAGGCGGGCGTCTCGCCGCGTCTCGTGGTTCAGGCAGGGCAGGACCTCGACCTGGCGCGGCGATACCGGACGATCTATCTGTGCGACGTGTTCGGTCTTGGCGGCCGGCGTGACTGGGATCGCGAGATCCTGCACCGCGCGTTCCGCCACCTCGAACCGGGTGGCGCGGTCCTGATCCGGCACGAGTTCCCATACGAGGGGCTCGATGCCGAGCGATGGGGGGTCTGGTTACCCGACGGCCGGGCGTCGCTTCCGCGCCCGTGGCCCGACCAGGGGGACCGCAAGCGGACGGCCGATGGTGACGAAATCGAGCTGATTGGCAGGTTGGTCGCCTTCGATCCCTATGTCCAGCGCCGTGATCTCGAGTTGCGAGCACGGTTGTGGCGCAAGGGCGAGGTGGTCGCGGAGGAGACGGGGGCTCTCAGTGAGAACCTCTACTTCGCCCAGGAGATCCTTCTGCTGCTCGCCGAGGCGGGTTTTCGGGACGTGGTAGTCGAGGCAGGGTCTTCGCGTCGGCCAGCCTCGCAGGACGACGGCGTCGTCGTGTTCATCGGGCGTCGACCCGGCGATGGTGCCGCCAAGCCCTGAGTCCCGGTCCGATCTGGGCCACCGCCGGACCTGTGCGACAATCCCCGGCCCATGACTGACCCGAAACCTTCCGCCGTGCCGCCGGCCGTCGACTGGGTCGACGCGCCCGGAAGCGACGCCACGGTGGCCCGCGATGACCTGCGCGACGTTGCGATCGTCGCCCACGTCGATCACGGTAAGACGACGCTCGTGGACGCGTTGCTGCGCCAGACCGGCACGTTCAGGGCGAATGAGGCCCTCGTTGATCGGGTCCTGGACTCGGGTGATCTCGAGCGCGAGAAGGGGATCACGATCCTGGCAAAGCAGACGACGGTCGATCACGACGGCGTCCGCCTCAACATCGTGGATACGCCCGGCCACGCGGACTTCGGCGGTGAAGTCGAACGCTCGCTGCTGATGGTCGACAGCGTCCTGCTGCTGGTCGATGCGGCCGAGGGGCCGCTCCCGCAGACCCGCTACGTCCTCCAGAAGGCCATGGCCCGGCGCCTGCCGGTCGTCGTCGCCCTGAACAAGATCGACCGCTCGGATGCTCGACCGGCCGAGGTCCTCGATGCCGTCTACGAGCTGTTCCTCGATCTCGGCGCCGACGACGACCAGATCGACTTCCCGGTCGTTTACACCAACGCCAAGCTGGGCACCGCGACGATGGACCTGGCGGTCCCGGGCACGAATCTCCGGCCGCTGCTGGACCTGCTCGTCCGGGTGACACCGCCACCGCGCCACCTTCCGGGCCATCCGCTGCAGCTCCTGGTGACCAACCTCAGCGCCAATGAGTACGTCGGCCGAATGGCCGTCGGGCGTATCCGTAACGGAACCATTCGCGTCGGCCAGCGCATCGTGGTCGTCCGCGAGGAGCCAGACGACACGGCCGGGACCGTGGAGCCCGGACGGACCGTCTCGATCTCGGGCACGGTCACGACGCTCCAGACGGCGCACGGCATCGATCGGGTCGATATCACCGAGGCCGGACCGGGCGAGATCGTGTCGGTCGCCGGCCTGCCGGATGTCACGATCGGGGACACCATCACCGACCCCGTGGATCCGCGGCCACTTCCGCGCCTCGACGTCGACGCTCCGACCCTGCGGATGACGTTCGGCGTCAATACCTCGCCGCTTGCCGGGCGCGAGGGCAAGTTCGTGACCTCCCGGCAGATCAAGGCCCGGCTCGACAAGGAGGTCCTCGGCAACGTCTCGGTGGAGGTCTACCCGACCGAGTCGGGTGACACGTTCGAGGTTCGTGGCCGCGGCGAGCTCCAGCTGGCCGTCCTCATCGAGCAGATGCGCCGCGAGGGCTACGAGATGACGGCTTCCCGACCCGAGGTGATCCTGCGCAATACGCCCGATGGCGTCATGGAGCCGTACGAGCGGGTCACGATCGACATCCCACCCGACTACATCGGCGAGGTTCAGACCGCCCTCGCTGGCCGCAAGGGACGGCTGGAGCAGATGACGACCGATACCGATGGTCGCGTGCGCCTCGAATACGTCCTGCCGGTTCGCGGCCTGATCGGCTATCGCGGCCAGCTCCTGACGGAGACGCGCGGGACTGCGCTCCTGCACCAGCTCGGTGAGGGGTATGGGCCGTGGGCCGGTGAGGTCACCCATCGGACCTCGGGTGTCCTCGTCAGCGACCGGTCGGGTGTCTCGAATGCCTACGGCCTGTTCAATCTCCAGGAACGTTCTCAGCTCCTGATCGGCACCGGCGTCGAGGTCTACGAGGGCATGATCGTCGGCGAGAACGCCCGCGCCGGCGACCTCGACGTCAACGCGACGAAAGAAAAGAAGCTGACCAACATCCGCACCCACTCGCACGACGAGTCGCTGCGCCTGACCCCTCCGCGGCCGCTGACCCTGGAGTCCGCCCTCGAGTTCATCGCCGCCGACGAGCTCGTGGAGGTCACCCCGCAGTCGATCCGCCTGCGCAAGCGCGCCCTTCCCAAGCACGAGCGCGAGCGCGAACGCGGCCGCGAATACGATCGGAGCCGGGTCGAGGCCTGAGCGCCGACCGGGCCCCCGGCGCCGTCGGGCCTACAATCCCCGCCATGTCCGTCTACCTGGACCACGCCGCCACGACACCCCTCCGGCGCGAGGCGCTCGAGGCGATGCTGCCGTACCTGACCGAGCAGTTCGGCAATCCGAGCTCACCGCACGGCTGGGGCCGTCGCGCACGCGCCGCGCTCGACGAGGCGCATGAGCGCGTGGCCGCCGCGATTGGAGCGAGCCCGCGGGAGATCGTCCTGACCAGTGGCGGCACCGAAGCACTCAACCTGGCGATCAAGGGAGCAGCCTGGGCCGGCAAGGCGAGGGGCCATCGGATCGTCACCACCGCGGTCGAGCACCACGCCGTACTCCACCCGCTCCGACAGCTCGAGAAGTTCGGGTTCGAGACGGTCGAACTGCCGGTCGATCGCTATGGACGGCTGGACCCGGACACGCTCTCGGCCGCGTTGACGGACCGGACGATCCTGGTCGTTCTCGGCCACGCCAACAACGAGGTCGGGACCAT
>JBDSJV010000092.1:0-9366 GCA_039917225.1 Candidatus Limnocylindrales bacterium | reverse complement strand
GGGGCCTGCGGCCGCCTTGGCGCGGGAGGTTGACTTCGCGGGCTTCTTGGCAGCCTCTGTCGTTGGCTTGACCGGCGGAGCGAGCTTCGCGGCAAGGGCCGCGTCGGCCGCAGCCTGCTTGTGAGCTGCCTCTTCGAGCCGCTGTCGTTCGGTCTTCCTGGACTCGACGGCCTTGGCGACATCGGCCGCCGCACTGCGAGTGCCGAGCATGATGTCGTTGATCCGGAGCACTGTCAGCTCCTGACGGTGGCCCTTCTTGACCCGGCGGCGGGTCTTGGGTCCGTACTTGAAGTTGATCAGCTTCTCGCCACGTATCTGGCGCAGCACCTCGGCCGAGACCGTCGCATTGGCAACGAGCGGACGGCCGATCTCGGCTTTGTCGCCATCGGCGACCAGGAGGACCCGATCAAGGGTTATGGCATCGCCGGGTGTGACCTCGAGGAGCTCGACTTCCAGTTCGGTGCCGACCTCGACGCGGTACTGCTTCCCGCCGGTCTCGATGACTGCGTACATGGATCCTCTGCGGACGTGCGTGGCGGTCGCGCGGATGACGGCCGCGACCTGTGAGACAGGAGTAGGCACCCAGACATGGTCGAGGCGCGAAAGAGGAGTGTACGGCGAGGCCCCGCGAGCGTCAATCGTGGGCATGTCGTTTGTCGATGGGCTGAGATTCTGTCACCCCTGAGGTGGGCTGAGATTCTGTCACCTGGTGTCTGTCCGACCCTGTCGGGATGGATACCCCTCCCGTTACCCTGGGTCCGGCCGAGCAGCGCCGGCTCTACGTGTTGACTGAGCTGCTGGCAGGCCGCCTGACGACGATCGAGGCGGCACTCACCCTCGAGCTCTCCGTCCGGCACCTCAAGCGTCTCAAGGCCCGCTACCGTCGCGAGGGCGTGGCGAGCCTGGCCCATGGCAACCGTGGCCGACGTCCATCGCACGCCATCGATCCGGCCCTCGCCGAGCGGGTCGTCGAGCTGGCCCAGACCCGCTATGTCGGACTCAACCACAGCCACCTGGCCGACCTGCTGGCCGAGCGCGAGGGGATCACGCTCGAGCGCTCGACCGTCCGCCGGGTCCTCCTCCGAGCCGGTCTTCGGACGCCCCGTCCGAGGCGACCGCCCGCCCACCGCAGCCGACGCGAGCGGATGGCCCGCGAGGGGGTCCTGCTCCAGGCCGATGGCAGCCGGCACCGCTGGTTCGGTCCGGACCTCCCGTTCGCCACGCTCATCGGCGCGATCGACGACGCGACCGGGACGGTGCCCTGGGCCGTCTTCCGCGCGCAGGAGGATGCGGCCGGCTATCTCGCCATGGTGCGCGCGATCGGCACCGACAAGGGGCTCCCGCTCGCCCTCTACATCGACCGCCACGGGATCTTCACGAAGCGTGCCTCGGAGCGCCTGACGCTCGAGGAGGAGTTGACCGGGACCCGCCTGCCGACCCAGGTCGGGCGGGCCCTCGAGGAGCTCGGGATTCGCCCCATCCACGCCCTCTCGCCGGAGGGCAAGGGCCGGATCGAGCGAATGTGGGCGACCATCCAGGGCCGGCTCGTGGCCGAGTTGCGCCTCGAGGGGATCACGACGATCGCAGCGGCGAATGCGTACCTGCCGGGCTTCCTCGCCCGGCTCAATGCCCGCTTCGGCGTCCCGGCCGCCAGCCCTGAGGTCGCCTATCGGCCACTCCCTGACGGTCTCGACCTCGAGCGGGTCTGCTGCTTCAAGTACGGTCGGATCGTCGCGGCCGACAACACGATCCGGTTCGGCGGCCGAGTCCTGCAGCTCGGACCGGTCAGCGGACGCCGGAGCCTCGCCCGGACCCGGGTCGAGGTCCACGAACGGCTCGACGGCAGCCTGCTCGTCCTGTGGCGGGGCGAGTCGGTCGCCACGGCCGCGGCTCCGCCGGACGCTTCGAAGCTCCGCGCACGGTCCGGGTCGCGCATCCTGACCGACCTCCCCGATCCAGACGTCTCGGGTTCGCTCAGCGACCGTCCGGCACCCCCGAGCGAGCCCCGCGGTGACGAACCAACACCGATCCATCCCTGGCGTCGCTGGCAGCGACGGTGACAAAGTCTCAGCCCACTTCAGGTGTCAGAGTCTCGGCTCTTCGACATCGTGGGCATGTCGTTCCGGATTCCCGATCAAAGCGTGCGCGCGCATGGAGGCGTGAACACCGTCAGATACTCCCGGGACGAGTACAAGGTGAACGCGAGGCCCGAAATGCCTGAGGTTCCGATGCGCAGCGACCAGCCGTGAGCACGAACTACGCACGCAATGAGGAGGCGCGCATGGTCGTCAAGGGCGCGCGACGCAACCAGCACTCCCGGGGGGGAGTATCTGGCAGGATCGGATCGCGCCGCGGCCGGTCCGACCACTGCCTCGCCAGCTGCCCCGCCACGCCACGACCCGACCGCTCCCTCAGTTCTCCCCGGCCAGGATCAGGCGCTCGCGGGTCGCGGCGGCTCCGACCAGCGTCGTGTCGATGACCTCGGACAGCGCCGCAAGCACCTCCTCCAGGCGACCGACCCCTCGTTCCGGATCGAACCTGACGCTGACCCGGATCTCGACGCCGGACCCGCCCGGAGCGTTGGAGCGCTCGGGAAGGACCTCGATATCGGCGAGCAGCGGACGCAGGTCATAGGAAATCGAGCGTCCGCCCTTCTCGCGAGTCCGGGGCAGGGAGGAAGCCGCCAGCAACTGCCGGGCGGCGGCGGCGGCGGCCTCGCGATCGAGTGGACCGCCGCCCGGAGTGTCCTCCGTGGCAGTGACGTTGAGCCGATAGACCGCCCCGGTGACCTGTCCCGAGAGCGCGGGCTCACCCAGCCAGAGATCGTGGAGGTCGACCAGCTCGTGCCCCTGGGGAAGACAGGGCACCAGGCGGGAGCGCACCTCGAACGCAGTCAGACGCTCGGTGAGGAGGAAATCCACGAGCTCGCGCTCGGCCACCAGACCGACTCCGAGCGGAGCGGCGAACACCAACCGTGGGCGGGAGACCGGCAGATCCAGTCCGACCAGCGGGAGCCCGCTGGTGACGAAGGCGGCCTCCCAGGCCGCGGCCTGTTCGCGCTGCTGCAGCTCGGGTGCCTCGGCGTGGCGCCGGTATACCAGCCGCCAGCGCTGGCGAGGTTCGGCCGGAGCAGCGACCGGACTGGGGGCATTCATCGCTCTGCTAGTCTGCCCGAACGATGGCCATGACCGCCCGTC
This sequence comes from Candidatus Limnocylindrales bacterium, assembly GCA_039917225.1. GTDB lineage: Bacteria > Chloroflexota > Limnocylindria > Limnocylindrales > CSP1-4 > UBA5189. The sequence goes on along the minus strand of JBDSJV010000092.1, from coordinate 6,169 downwards.
GGCTACCTCCGATGTCCCCTCGCGTCGCCCTGCTGGGCATCACCCTCGCGATCCTGGCGATCGTGCTGTATGCCGGCCGTGAAGCGCTCGGCCCGTTCGTGGTCGGTCTGCTCGTCGTGTACCTCCTGGCACCCCCGGTCGAGGTCCTCGTCCGGCTGAAAGTGCCCCGCGCGATCGCCATCCTCGTCGTCTATGCAGCCGCGGTTGCCCTCGTGATCGAGGGCCTCAACCTGATGCTGCAACCGCTCGTCGACCAGGTCCGCCAGTTCGCCGCGGACCTGCCCGGCCTCCTGGCGCGGCTCCAGGACCAGTTCGTCCAGTTCAGCGCCGTGTATCGCGGCCTCGAGCTCCCGCCGGCGATCCGCCAGGCGATCGACGACTGGCTCGTCAGGCTCGCCGCAGGCGATTTCGGGATTGACCCCACGGTCGTCCTGCCGGTCCTCCAGGCGACCACCGCGATCCTTGCCGCAACCCTGGCGTTCGTGATCGTCCCGGTCTGGTCGTTCTTCGTCCTGAAGGATCGGCCGCGGCTGACGCGCGCCTTCCAGGGCGCCATTCCGCAGGAGTGGCTGCCCGATGTGGAGGCAGTGGTCGCGATCGTCAGCCGCGTCTTCGGATCGTGGGTGCGTGGTCAGATCCTGCTGGGCCTGACGGTCGGGATCGCGACCTTCCTTGGACTGCTGTTCCTGGGCGAGGCGGTCAACCCGATCTTCACCCAGTTCGCCGTGCTGCTCGCGGTGATCGCCGGCGTCCTGGAGCTCCTGCCGATCATCGGCCCGATCATCGCCGCCGTTCCGGCGCTCCTCCTTGCCGCAACCGGTGGCGGAGAGGCGGTTGGCGCTGTATTCCTCCTGTACTTCGGGATCCAGCAGCTGGAGAACAACCTCCTGGTGCCGAAGATCCAGGGTGACGCCACGAATCTGCACCCCAGCGTGGTCATGCTTGCCCTGATCGTTGGTTGGGCGATCGGCGGGCTACTGGGGGCGATCCTGGCGTTGCCGATCACGGCCGCAGCCCGCGACATCTACGTGTACCTGTTCGCGCGCCTGAGCACCCCCACCGAACCAGGCAGTGGCAACCGCGCGCCGACCGGGGCGGTCGCGACGGACGGCCCGGCCCTATCACGCGACGTGACCCCAGGCGCTACTGAACCGACCGACGAGGGCGAGCCACCAGCAATCAGTTGAGGTAGCGCACCCACATGTAGACGGTCGCGATGATCAGCGACTCGAAGACGACGAGCGCCCCGTACGGCAGAAATGCCCGGAAGGTGATCCGCTGCCCGGCCTGGGCGGCCAGATTGGCCACCACGACGTTGGCCGAGGCACCGATGATCGTGGCATTGCCGCCGAGGCATGCCCCCAGGGCCAGCGCCCACCACAGCGGCTCGATGGCGAGACCGGCCCTACCGAGATCCTGGACGACCGGAATCATGGTTGCCGTGTACGGGATGTTGTCGACGATCCCCGATGCGATCCCGCTCAGCCAGAGCAGCCCGAGGACCGTGACCGTCTCGCTACCGCCTGTCAGGGAGAACAGGGAATCGGCGAGCGCCCGGATGATCCCCACGTGCACCACGCCCTCGACGAGGATGAACAGGCCGACGAAGAAGAAGAGCGTCGGCCACTCGACCTCGTGGAAGACGGACTCGGGATCCATCCTGGCGATGAGCATGAGGATCGTCGCCCCAAGGAGGGCGATCGTCGCGGGCTCGTAACCCAATTGGCCGTGCAGGAGGAATCCGATCAGCGTGGCCCCGATTACGACGAGGCTCTGGCGAAGCAGCACCGGGTTCGATATGACGTCGGTCTCGTCGAGCCCCAGCGCGGCCTCGCGGGCGTCTTCGCCGACCGTCAGGGTGCTACGAAACAGGACGCGGAGCGTGATCAGGAAGACGACGAAGATGATGAGCGCGACCGGACCCATGTTGGTCAGGAAGGCCAGGAAATCGAGTCCGGAGGCAGATCCGATCAGGATGTTGGGCGGATCTCCGATCAGCGTCGCCGTCCCACCGATGTTGGAGGCCAGGATCTCGGCCACCAGGAACGGGATCGGCGCGACGCCGAGGATCGAGGCGATCGACAGCGTCACCGGGGCGATCAGGACGACCGTGGTGACATTGTCCAGCAGGGCGGACAGCACGGCGGTGACGACGCTGAGCACGATCATCAGCCGGAACGGGTGTCCACCCGCGACCTTGATCGAGCGGATCGCGACCCACTGGAAGAAGCCGGTGCGGCGGAGGATCCCGGCCAGCACCATCATCCCCGCCAGCAGGAAGATGACGTTGAAATCGACGGCCGCAAAGCCGTCGTGCTGGTCGATGACTCCGAAGATGATCATCGCCAGGCCGCCGAGCAGGGCGGCGATCGTCTTGTTCATCCGATCCGTGGCGATCAGCGCGTAGGTGACCAGGAAGATGACGGCCGCCACCGTGACCGAAGCGTCCATCAGGAAGACGTTCCCGGCGTATCAAGGGCGTGGACGTACACCAGGGCCAGTTCCAGGAGATCGAGGTATCCCGTTGGACGGCCGTCTGCGTCGATGATGTAGACCCCGCCAAGCTTTCGGCGATGCATCAGCCGAAAGGCATCGCCGATCGTGTCCGCGAGCACCACCGCGGCTGGCGGCAGCATGATGTCCCCGGCAACGCGGACTCCCATGCTCTGGCTGAACTCGGTCGCGGTCACCGCATCGGCCACGTCCACGAGGAGCGCTTCAGGAACGACGCGTGCGACGATGCTCTCCGCGACACGTGTGACCGGGGTCACGCCGACCAGGCGACCATTTTCGTCGACAACGCCGATCAGGCGCGTCGCAGATTGGTGGGCCGCCTCGCGGACCACGTCACGGAGATCAGCGGACAGCGGAACGAGCAGCGGCGGGATCTCGAGCAGGGCCTGGCATTCCTGGACGGTGGTCTCGCGGGCGAGGCGGGGGCGATCGGCCATGAGGGCGTCCTCCGTGAGCATCTGGCGGCTCGATGGGCGAGCGCATCTGGAGCCGGCCCGCATTCTAGTCGATACGGCGCCCTGTTCAGTCCACCGGTTCGGTCAGATCACCAGCCAGGCCGAGGCTACCACTCGGCCCTGCCCTGGCGAATGTTGATGCTCTCGAGGATCCCCAGCCCCACCGCGATGCTGACGAGTGACGCCCCGCCATGCGTGATGAAGGGCAGCGGGATCCCCGTGATCGGCATGATCCCGATCACCATCCCGATGTTCACGAACAACTGGAACAGGACCATCGAGCCGATGCCAACGGCGAACAACCTCCCGAACGGATCGCGCGAACGCCAGCCGGCCGCGATGACCCGCCAGATCAGGGCCATGAAGAGGCCGATCACGACCATCGCGCCAATGAAGCCGAGCTCCTCGGCAAGGATGGCAAACACGAAGTCCGTGGTCTGAACCGGGAGAAAGTCGAGCTGGTTCTGCGTGCTGTTGGTCAGGCCCTTCCCGAACCAGCCGCCCGATCCGACGGCGATCTGCGACTGGTACAGCTGGTAACCCGCGCCGCGGATGTCTGCCAGCGGATCGAGGAAGGAGGTCAGTCGCTCCTTCTGGTAGTCGCGCAGCACGTACGTCCAGATGAACGGCAGCGCCGCCACGACAGCCAGGGCCAGTGCCCCCAGCCAGCGGAGGCTCGCCCCGCTGATGAAGAGCATGCCGACCAGCACCGCCGCAAAGACGAGCGAGGTGCCGAGATCCGGCTGCAGGAGGACGAGGACGAGTGGCGGGGCCGTCAGGGCACAGGCGCCGAGGATGCTCCAGAGCGAGCCCATGCGGCCCTGCCGGGATGCCATGTAGTTGGCCAGGATCACGATCATCAGGATCTTCGCCAGCTCGGAGAACTGGAACTGAAGGCCGAGCAGGCTGACCCATCGCGAGGACCCGCCGACACCGCTGCCGAATGCGAGCGTGCTGCCGAGGAGCCCGAGCTGCAGCGCATACAGCGGCCAGGCGAACGTCTTGAGCCATCGGTAGTCGAAGGCCGTCGCCAGCACGAAGGCGGTCAGGGCAATCGACGTCCAGAGCAGGCCGCGCAGGAAGACCGACCCCGGAGCCAGCACCTCGGCTCCACCGGCGACCGTGTTGCTGTAGGCCATGGCGAGCCCGAAGCCGGTCAGCAGCACCGCGTACGTGGCGATCTGCAGATCGAAGGCGCGCCAGACCGTGCCGATGGAGCGGGCACCCCAGTCGGTGGCCGGTGACGGGCGGGCGTCGATCGTGCTCACCATCTTCCTCAGGGCGACTGGTAGAAGTTGCCACGGGCGATCAGATCGAAGTTGCGGTAGTCCTTCTCGATCCCGTAGTGGAGTTGCAGGTAGTACTTGACGATCTCGGTCGCGACGTTGCCGATCGTCCGGGAGTCATAGGCGAAGGCGAGCACCACGAGATCGGAGTCGGTTCGAGTGACCGCCTTCATACCCGTCGGATCCTGGGGCGTCGGGCTGGGATCCTTCGGCACGAATCCGACGAACCACGAGTGGAAGGGCAGCCGGCCTTCGGCGTCGCGGGTACCGAACTCGGCTGTACCGGATTTGCCAGCCACGATGATCGGGAGATCCACCAGGTTGTACGTGTGGCGCAGGAGAACGACGTTGCGGGCCGCCTGGCGGATCGTCTGGAGGACCGACTCCGGTATATCCAGCTCGCGGATGACCTTCGGTTCGAAGGCCCTCACGATCTGACCGCTCGGGTCCTTGACGTCGCGGACGATCTGCGGCTGGTACAGAGTCCCGCCATTGACGAGGGCCGTGTAGGCGTTGATCAACTGGATCGGCGTGACGACGTCATAGCCCTGGCCAATGCCCGCCTGATACGTCTCGCCGGGGTAGATCGGGAAACCCAGCGTGTCGAGCTTCCACTGGTTCGAGGGAACCGTTCCCTTGACCTCGCCGGGCAGGTCGATCCCGGTCCTCGAACCGAAGCCGTACTGATCCGCCCAATAGGCGAGCCGGTCGATGCCCAGCATGCCCGCCACCTGGTAGAAGAACGTGTCGCTGGAGTGGCCGAAACCGCAATAGATGTTGCAGAGGCCCCAGCCCCGACGGTTCCACTCGACGTACTTGCTTTCCCCGATCGTGAGATAGGGGGCTGTCAGGAGCTGCGTCGACTTCGTGATCTTGCCGTCGGCGAGACCGCCGCTCGCCGTCACGAGCTTGTAGGTGGAGCCAGGCGGGAAGTGCTCCGCGATCGCGTGGTTCGTCAGTGGCTTGTCCGGGTTGGCCAGCAGGTCCGCGTATTGGGCGGTGCTGATCCCGCGCGCAAAGAGATTGTCGTCGTAGGTCGGCAGGCTGACCATGGCAACCACCTCGCCGGTCTGCGGATTCATGACGATGACGACGCCGCGCTTCAAGCCGGCCGTTGACATGCCCCATCGGAGCGCCTTCTCGGCGCGCTGCTGCTCGGTGATGTCGATGGTCAGGTCAAGCGAATTGCCCGCGACCGGTTCTCTGACGGTCTGGAGGACCTGGAGTTTGCGGCCGGATGCGTCCTTCTCGATGAGCTCTGCGCCGTACGTCCCGCGCAGGATCGACTCGTACTGGGCCTCGAGGCCGGTCAGGCCGATCAGGTCGTCCGGGAGGTAGCCGTCCGAAGCCAGGGTATCGAGCTGGCCGCGGTTGATAGGGCCGGTGTAGCCCATGACCTGGGAAAGGAGCTCCCCGGTCACGTAGTGGCGGCGCGATTCGACGACGATCTCGGTTCCCGGCAAGTCGAGGCGCGACTCCGCGATGAAGTTGGCGACCTGCGGGTCGACATCCGACGCGATGCGTACCAGATCGAACCGCGATCCAGGGTTCGAGTCGATGGCGATGTTGATGTCGGCTTCGTTCATCTCGAGCAGCGCGGCGAGGCGGCTCACGACCTCTCCGCGACGATCCTCCGGCAGATCCGCGGGCCGGATCTTGACGGAATAGGAAGGGACGTTGGTCACGAGCGGGAGTCCCGTGCGGTCGTAGATCACGCCGCGCGTTGACTTGACCGCCATCGTCACGGCCCGGTTCGCGTCCGCGAGCGTCGTGAACTGCCCGCGATTCGCCACCTGGAGCATGAACAGCCGAACACCGAGGACAGTGGCGAGCAGGGCCACGATCAGGCCGAAGACCGCGAACCTGGCCCGCGAGCGATCGGGCGCCGCGGGCCCACCAAGGCCAACGGTGTCA
>JBDSJV010000091.1:0-5550 GCA_039917225.1 Candidatus Limnocylindrales bacterium | reverse complement strand
CGCGCTCGCGCACGCCGACGAGATGCTGGCGATCGGCATGCGGCTCAGCGACCGCGATCTCGAGGTCATGGGGCTCCAGGACCGGGCACGCGTGCTGATCGCGATGGGCCGCGTAGAGGAGGGACTCCAGTTCCTGGACGAAGCCGTGGTCGCCGCCGTCTCCGGCGGGGTCTCGCGATACAGCACCGCGGTCGTGTACTGCAACGCCACGGTTGCCTGCGAGGACCTGACCGACTACCGCCGGGCTCGCGAGTTCGCGCAGGTCGCGGAGCAGTGGTGTGCCACGCAGTCGATCAGCGGCTTCCCGGGCATGTGCCGGGTCCGGCGGGTCGAGCTCCTCCGCCTGCGCGGCGCCTGGGGAGAGGCCGAGTCCGAGGCACGCAAGGCCTGCATCGAGCTGGCTGACTTCAGCCTCGGCTACGCGGCAGAGGGCCACTATCAGATCGGGGAAATCCGCCTCCGGATGGGCGATCTGGACGGGGCCGAGGCGGCCTTCACGGAAGCGCATCGGCTCGGCCGCGAACCACTTCCGGGACTCGCCCTTGCCCGGCTTGCGCAGGGCAAGATCGCTGCGGCAGGGACACTGCTTGCGCGAGCCCTTGCCCAACCGACGCTGATCCCGCTGGAGCGGGCGAAGCTGCTCCCGGCCGAGGTGGAGGTGGCGGTCGCGCTCCACGACGTCGGACGGGCCGAGCGCGCCGCGACTGACCTCGAGACGATTGCCGTCACCTTCGGGACGGAGATCCTCCGAGCTCTTGCCGAGACTGCCCGAGGCGCCGTCGCGCTGGCCAACAGCGAGGATGAGGTGGCGGTCGAGGTGCTTCGACGGGCGGTGCGCAGTTGGCAGAGCAACGACGCTCCATACGAGACGGCCCGCGCCCGGCTCCTCCTCGGCAACGCCTACCGACTCGCCGGGGACGAGGAGCACGCGCAGCTCGAACACGCGGCGGCGGTGTCGTCACTGGAGGGACTCGGGGCGGCCGGCGACCTCGCCCGCTTCCGGGCCGAGGCAGAAGGCGCATCGGCGGCCGAGCCCGCTCCCGGCCGCAAGCCCCGTCGCGAGCGCAATGCGACCAGGACGTTCATGTTCACCGACATCGTCGGGTCCACCGCCTTGATCGAGGCGGTAGGGGACGAGGCCTGGCGTCGCCTGCAGACCTGGCACGACGAGACGATCCGCAGCCTCCTGCGCGAGCACGCGGGGCAGGAGATCCACCACGCGGGCGATGGCTTCTTCGTCGCCTTCGAGCGCGCGGACGCTGCCATCTCGTGTGCGATCGCGATCCGCGATACCCTGGCGGAGCACCGGAAGCGCAACGGGTTCGCGCCGTCGGTGCGGATCGGCCTGCACACGGCGGAGGCGGTCAAGACCGCCACCGGCTACGAGGGCGGGGGTGTGCACGCAGCGGCGCGGGTCGGGGCGCTCGCCGCCGGTGGCGAAGTGCTGGTGGCGCGCTCAACCGCGGAGGCTGCATCGAAGCCCGTCCTCCACGGTCCGTGGCGGACAGAACGTCTCCGGGGCTTCCGCGAGCCGATGGAGCTCGCGGTCCTGGACTAGGCCCGCGCCGCGGCCAGCGCGACGGCCGAGGACACGCCCGCGCGACGGTCAGTGCGCCTCGTCTGAGTCGAGGGACCGCAGGCGCGCAGCGAGCACTTCGAGCAGGCTCAGCCGAATTGCCGGAAACCGGTCCACCAACGCGTGGAACTCGCGGTGAGCGAGCACCAGCAATCGGGTCGGCACCTCGGCTGTGACGGTCGCGTTCCGTGGGCCTTTCGAGATCAGGGCCATCTCCCCGACGGGTTCACCAGGACCTCGCGAGCCCAGGCTGCGGCCGTCGCGCTCGATGGCCAGGCCACCGGACACGACAATGAACATCTCTTCCCCGTTGTCCCCCTGCCGCATCAGAACCCGGCCGGCCGGCACATCCACTTCATCGGTGAGTTGTGCGACGCGCTCGAGATCCTGTGAGCTCAGCGGCGCGAAGAGCGGCAGCGCCTTCAGGAGCTGGATCTTCGGGTCCATCGTTGGCATCTCATCCCTCTTCGTAGGCGGCTCCCAGCCTTGGGTATCCCGAGGAGGATAGCGCCGTGCCCCGGCAGACGGAAGTTACCCGCCATCCAGGAACGCCTCGACCACGGCCGCGAACTGGCTGGCGTGCGTGTGATGCGCGGCATGTGCCGCGCCGTCGATGACGATGACCTGCCCATCCGGCAGGTGCTCGTTGAGCGCACGGGCGTTGGCCCCGAACGTCGGTGGGCTGGCCGAGCCGACGACCTGGAGGACCGGATTCGTGACGGCGCCCAGTGCGTCCAGGCCGGCCGCGGGATCGTTCGACGCCTCGAGTTCACGGAGGATCGTCGGTGCGGCGGCGACCCGGAGTGGCCACACGGCGTTGGCCCGGAACCGCGCCATTGCGTCGTCGTCCATTCCGACCACGGTCCGCATGAAACGCTCGAGGAGTCCCTCGAGGTCGCCGCGCGCGAGGTCGTCCTGGAGCGCTGCCATCAGCCAGGTCGGCTCGTAGGCCGACGAGGGCCTGTCGTCGCGCGGCGGGGCCCCTTCGTAGCAGACGATCCGGGCGATGGATTTGGTGAGCAGCGCGGCCCCGAGCGCGCACCGACCGCCATACGAATGGCCGACGATGTCCACGGGTCCACCCGATTCGGCGGCGAGGACATCCGCGACCGCAGCGACATCCTCGAACTCCCGCTGGATCCTGTAGCTCGCCGGCGCGCCTCCTGAAGCCCCGCGCCCGCGGCGGTCCATCGCGTGAAGGCGTCGTCGGGCGCCGAGCAGCGGACCCGCGACGCGGAACGTCAAGTGATCGGCCGTCGTGCCGTGGATCAGCAGCAGCGGTCGCGTTGCAGGTTCAGTCACGCCGCTCTCGAAGACCGCGATCGGCGTCCCATCGCGGGAATGGACCTCGCGGTCGGGGATTGCCACTCGCTACGGCGCCGGTCGCTGCGTCGGCAGGTCGGCCGGCAGCGACGCCGCGGCCACCTCGTCCAGGAGCCAGGTCGCACCTTCACGACGGGCGAGCTGAGCGGGCAGGCGACGGACGTCATGCGTCGGCCCGAAGACCTCGCCCAGGAGTGCCGCCTTGGCCGCGCCGTGGACGACGGCGATGGGGTATCGGGCCGCCGCCAGGATGAGCGGGTGGAGCGTCACGCGCTCGACGTGCGGCGCGATGTGGCTCGGGGCCGGCACGGCCTGCACCCAGGCCGGGTCGTCCCAGGTCGCGGAACCCGGAAAGACCGAGAAGACGTGGCCGTCGGATCCAACACCCACGAGGCTCACATCGAGGACGGGAAATCCAGCGTCATCAAGGTCGGGACCGGCGGTCCGCAGCTCATCCGCGTACCGAGCGGCGACCCAGGCCGGTCCTTCGCCGGCGTCGAGCCCTTCGCCGATTGGAATGACATGGACCTGGGTGAGTGGTACCGGAACATCCCGCAACAGGATGTCCCAACACGCCAGGGCATTCGACAGGACGTCGTTCGGTGGTACCCAGCGCTCATCGCTCCACCACAGGTGGACACGGTCCCAGGGAACCGTCTCGCGAAGCGGCTGGTCTGCCAGGTGGCGGTAGATCTGCCCGGGTGTCGAACCGCCCGTCGTGATCCAGTGGGCGATCCCGCGTGCTTCGACCGCCGCCGCCAGCCCCGAGGCGATCCGCTCCGCGGCGGCATGCGACGTGTCCGCGGCGTTGGGGAAGATGAGGATCTCGGGTTCGATCACGGGACTCCGACCAGCCGGGCCGCCGTCCGGAGTGCGGCGACCGCGATGGGATCTTGCCCAACCGACTCGATCGTCTCCGCCAACAGATCCACGTCGGCCCGGCGGGTCGCCATGAAACGGCGTTCCGGCAGTGTTCGGCCGTCCAGGCTCGACCGGACGATGACACCCTCGGCCTCAGCCGACACGATGATCCCGAGTTCCTGGCGGCGTCGTTGTGCGGTGATTTCGACCGTGAGGGTCGTCCCGCTGGGCGTCTCCGAGGCAACGGGCTGGAGCCGGACGTCGACCTGACGCCGACCGGCGCGGAGGCTCCCGATCAGGGCCGGTCCGAGCCCGGCCACACCGTCGTGTTCTTCCGCTGAGTCCGCGACCAACGGCCGCACGACCGTCATCTCGAGCCGGGAGGCCAGCCAGCTCACGTGGTACAGCGGCTTGATGATGTTCGTCCCGCCTGCGCCGGCACCTCGATGCGCAGCGTAGGTGACGGTGACCGACCTGATCCCTCGCAGGAAGGGCAGCAGATCAGGCCGGTCGAAGCAGGAGGCGATCGCCTCGCGCCAGCGGGACTGGCGGAGGAGCGCGAAGTCCGACACGGCGAGCGTCCCACCGGCGAGGTCGTGGTCATCGACGAGCGCCGCCAGCGCGCGCAGCCGCTCCAGGCCGTCGCCGGACCAGCTCGAACCATCCACCACCAGTCGGTCCGCCATATCCAGCAGGTCGAGCGCCTGGCGCGAGACGAGTGGCGGATCGCCCGGCCACCAGAGGGTCACTGGCAGGTCATGGACCAGGAGGGGCGCAACGATCGCGGCCACGTGCTGGCCCGTCTCTCCGCCAGCTACGAGGTCGATGAACTCCGCGCAGGTCTCGGGCGCATTCTCGTGAGGCAGGATGCAGTGGGCCTGGATGCGAGCGTCCAGCCACGACGGGCCGTCGGGATCGGCACTCGAGACGATGAGCGTCCGCGACGGGTGGCGGCCGGCGAGCATCCTGATGACCGCCGCAGCGCGCTGCCCGACCTCTGGTTGACGGGCAATGACCACCAGGTTGAGGACACTCGTCCGGGCCGCGATGCGCCGCTCAGGCGCGCCATCCGCGCCCTCGGTCGTCAGCTGTGTGCTGCCCCAGATCCGTGCCAGCTCGGCCTCGATACCGGCCAGCGAATCCGTCCGCGACGACCAGCGCAATGCCGGCTGACCAACGACCGCTGGCGCATCGAGGACGGGAGCGTCCATCAGGCCGCGCTCAGATCCGCCGCCAGCGATGCCCATCGCGCTCGATGAGATCGTCGGCCGCCTCCGGGCCCCAGGTCCCGGCCGCGTAGTTCGGAAAGGTCGGCTCCGGGTCGTCGACCCACGATTCCACGATCGGCGTGGCGATCGACCATGCGGCCTCGACCTCGTCGGCGCGCGTGAACAGCGAGGCATCGCCGAGCATTGCGTCCAGCAGCAAGGTCTCGTAGGCATCGGGCGAGTCCACCGCAAAGGCCGAGCCGTAGGTGAAGTCCATGGTCACCGTCCGGATGTCGAGCCCGAGGCCCGGCACCTTGGATCCGAACCGAAGCAGGATGCCCTCGTCGGGCTGGATCCGGATGGCCAGGAGGTTGGGTTCCGGGTCCACCGCCGCATCCTCGAAGAGGCGATGCGGAACAGCCTTGAACTGGATGGCGATCTCGGTGGCGCGCTTGGGCAGGCGCTTCCCCGTGCGCAGGTAGAACGGGACGCCCGACCAGCGCCAGTCGTCGATCTGGAGGCGAGCGGCCAGGAAGGTCTCCGTTTCCGACTGCGGGTCAACCTCGTGCTCGGCGCGGTAGC
>JBDSJV010000090.1:0-6482 GCA_039917225.1 Candidatus Limnocylindrales bacterium | reverse complement strand
ACGAGGACGGACCCGCGTCGCGCTGAGTCAGTACACGACTGGGACGGAACCGATCCGGCCACTCACGAGCCGATCCGGACCCGGTCCGCCCGGATCTACCTGCGTACCAGTCAGGACACGGGTAGATGCGATGTCCCGGTCGCCACGGGGCTCCGGCGGGGCGGGGTCCCGGGCGCCACGGGGCTCCGGCGGCGGCCACGGGGCTCCGGCGGCGGCCAGCGGGCCGGGGGCGGGGCGCCACGGGGCGGCGGTCGCCACGGGTGACGGTGCGTCTGCCCGCTTGCTCACCCGTAGCACCGGACCGGAGCCCCGCCGCGCGTGGTCGATGCCGTACCCTTCGGCCTGCCATGACCCCGCCTTCGCCCCCTGATTCCCTCGTGCTCGAATCGGCAACGGCACGACTCGAGATCAGCCCGGCGCACGGCGGCCGCATGACCTCGCTGGTGGTCCACGGGTCCGAGTTGCTCGTGACGGAGGGGATGGGCCCGATCATGTGGGGCTGCTACCCGATGGCACCGTTCGCCGGCCGGATCCGGGACGGCACGTTCAGCTTCGCAGGGCGAGAGGTCCATCTGCCACGGACCATGCCGCCGCACGCGATCCATGGGACCGTCCTGGACCGGGCATGGGATGTGCCGGACGAGAGCCAAGCCGCGGGCCGCATCTCCATCGACCTGGGGACCGACTGGCCGTTCGCCGGTCGGGTCAGCCAGCACTTCGTGCTCGGCCGGGGTGGCCTGAAGGTCTCGATGACGATGGAGGCGCACGAGCCGATGCCGGCAGCGGTGGGCTGGCACCCGTGGTTCCGCCGCCAGCTGATCGGGACGACGGACAGCCCGATGCCGCCGTCAGCCCCGGCGCAGCTCCAGTTCGAGGCGGATCGGATGTACGAGCGAGGATCTGACGGGCTCCCGACCGGCCGCCTGGTCGAGCCCTCTGCCGGGCCGTGGGACGACTGCTTCACCGGCGTCACGACGTCTCCTCATCTCACGTGGCCGGGTCGCTTCGCCCTGTCGTTGACCTCCACGTGCGACCACTGGGTGATCTACGACGAGCGCGACGATGCGATCTGCGTGGAACCGCAGACAGGCCCCCCGGACTCGGTCAATCTGGAGCCCCGCGTCGTGCTGCCGGGCGAGCCGCTGACCGCGTCCATGACCTGGCATTGGTGGAAGCTGGGCTGAGCCCGACCCGGTCAGACGGGCGTGGCCAGACGGGCGCAGCTAGCTCGTTGGCGATCTCACCGGCCCACGCGTCGATCTCAGCCCAGGGGCGGAAGTCGCCCTCCGGTGCCCGCACGGCTGCCACAGGGCCGGGCATCACGCGTGCCGTTGACGATAGTTCATGACTACGCGTACTATCCTCGTGTGAATGAACTATCTGGCTCGGACCACGGCCTGGACCACCGGCTGACCGCGGCCGCGACGGACCTCATCCGTGTGTTCTACGGCATGCCGCACCTGGTCCCGCCATCCCCTGCTCACGACCTGACTTTGGGTCAGATGCGGCTGCTCTTCCTGCTCCAGCGCGAGGGCCCCCAACCGATGGGCAGGATCGCCGACGTATTCGAGCTCAGCAGCACGGCGTCGACCGGGTTCGTCGCGAGGGTCGAACGGCACGGCCTGGTCGTCCGTGGCCATCACTCCGACGACCGGCGCATCGTGGAATGCGACCTGACCGACGCCGGCCGTCGCTTCGTCGAGGAACTGTCGGGCGTCCGACTCGACGTCATCCGCCAGGCACTGTCGACGCTCCAACCACCCGAACTGGCGGAGTTCCAGCGGCTCCTCGGACGCATCCGGGAGCGCCAGGAACCAGCGGCACGACCGGAGCGACCCGCGTGATCGCCCTCCTGCGCAGGTACCTGCGACCGTACGGCCGGGCGCTGGTCCTGGTCGTGTCCCTGCTCGTGGTCCAGGCACTCGCCAGCCTGTATCTGCCGGCGCTCAACGCGGACATCATCAACAACGGGGTGGCCAAGGGCGACGACGCCTACATCCTGTCGACCGGCGGCGTGATGCTGGGCATCTCGTTCGTGGTCGTCGTGTGCGCCATCAGCGCGGTCTACTGGGGCTCGAAGACCGGCATGGCGTTCGGACGCGACGTGCGCGGCGCCATCTTCCGCAAGGTCGAGAGCTTCTCCCAGGCGGAGCTCGATCGGTTCGGAACGCCGTCGCTCATCACCCGCAACACGAACGATGTCCAGCAGGTCCAGATGGTCGTCCTGATGGGCCTGAACATGATGATCATCGCCCCGATCCTGGCGGTCGGCGGGGTCATCATGGCCCTCCGCCAGGACATCCCGCTGGCAGGCATCCTCGTCGTCATCCTGCCGATCATGACCCTCATCGTCGGCGCGCTGATGTACCGGGCGATGCCGCTGTTCCAGGCGATCCAGCGCAAGATCGACCGCCTCAACGAGGTCACGCGCGAGGCGCTCAGCGGCATCCGGGTCATCCGGGCGTTCGTGCGCACCCGACACGAGGAGGAGCGCTTCGACGAGGCGAACCGCGACCTGACTGCGACATCGCTGCAGGTCAACCGGCTGTTCGCGCTGATGATCCCACTGCTCATGTTGGTGTTCAACCTGTCGACGGTCGCGATCCTGTGGTTCGGCAGCCTCCGCGTCCAGAGCGGCGAGATGCCGATCGGTAACCTCATCGCGTTCCTGCAGTACATCATGCAGATCCTGATGGCCGTGATGATGGCCGTGTTCATGTTCACCATGGTCCCGCGCGCGGTCGTCTCGTCCGGCCGCATCCAGGAGGTCCTGCGCACGGAACCCTCCATCGGCGACCCGGCGACGCCGGCCACCCCGCCGCCGGGCGTGGGCGCACTCGAGTTCCGCGACATCGAATTCCGCTATCCGGGTGCCCAGGATCCGGTCCTGCGAAACATCTCGTTCCGGGTGGAACCGGGTCAGACGACCGCCATCGTGGGCAGCACCGGGAGCGGCAAGAGCACGCTCATCAACCTGATCCCGCGCTTCTACGACGTGACCGAGGGGAACCTGGCGATGGACGGCATCGACGTCCGCGAGCTGCGCCGGGACGACTTGTGGACGCGCATCGGGCTGGTCCCGCAGAAGGCCTTCCTGTTCTCCGGCACGATCGCCAGCAACCTGCGCTTCGGCAAGGCGGACGCTACCGAGGAGGAGCTGTGGGACGCCCTGCGCGTCGCCCAGGCCGAGTCGTTCGTGCGCGAGTTGCCGGAGGGCCTGAACGCACCGGTCAGCCAGGGCGGGACGAACCTGTCAGGCGGCCAGCGCCAGCGTCTGGCCATCGCCCGGGCCCTCGTCAAGCGGCCGGAGATCTACGTCTTCGATGACAGCTTCTCGGCGCTGGACTTCAGGACGGATTCGCTGCTGCGCGCCGCGCTCGCCCGCGAGATCGCCGACGCGACGGTCGTCATCGTCGCCCAGCGGGTGGGCACGATCATGAGCGCCGACCGGATCGTGGTCCTGGATGACGGCACGATCGCCGGCATCGGGACCCACCTGGAGCTCATGGCGTCGTGCGAGATCTATCGTGAGATCGTCTACTCGCAGCTCAGCCAGGAGGAGGCCGCGTGAGCGGGCCGATGGGGCACGGGGCGGGTGCCGCGCAACCCCCCCCGGCGCGTGGCTTCGGTGGTGGTGGCCCGTTCGGAGGGGCCGGCCTGCCGCCCGAGAAGCCGAAGGAATTCCGCGGCACGTTCCGACGCCTGGTCGACACCCTCCGTCCCGAGGTAGGCCGGATCCTCCTCGTGGTCGCGTTCGCCATCGTGAGCGTGGGGTGCGCCGCCGTGGGGCCGAAGCTCCTTGGCAACGCCACGAACATCCTGTTCGATGGAGTGGTCAGCCAGCAGCTGTCAGCCGGGATCAGCCAACAGCAGGCGGTCGATGCGCTGCGTGCCGACGGCCAGACCCGACTGGCGAACATGCTCGCGAGCATGACCGTTACGCCCGGCGCGGGGGTGGACCTGACGGCCCTGCGAAACGTCCTCCTCGTCGTCGCGACCGTGTACATCCTGAGCTCACTGTTCAGCTGGGCGCAGTCGTACGTCATGGCCGGGGTCTCGCAGCGCACGGTCTACCGGATGCGCCGGGACGTGGACGTGAAGCTGTCGCGCCTGCCCTTGCGCTACTTCGACAGTCACTCGCGCGGCGATACGTTGAGCCGGGTCACGAACGACATCGACAATATCGCCAACTCACTCCAGCAGACGATGACCCAGCTCATCACGGCGGTCTGCACGATCATCGGCGTCCTGGCGATGATGCTCTGGATCAGTCCCCTGCTGGCCGTCATCTCGCTGCTGACCGTCCCGCTCTCGATCGTCGTGACCGTCTTCGTGGCGAAGCGCTCGCAGATCCAGTTCGCGACCCAGTGGACCCAGACCGGCCGGCTCAACGGCCATGTCGAGGAGATGCACACGGGGCACAGCATCGTCAAGGCGTTCGGGCGCCAGCGCGAGGCGATCGAGCGCTTCGATGAGGAGAACGAGGGGCTGTTCCAGGCCAGCTACCGGGCGCAGTTCCTGTCCAGCACGATCCAGCCGGCGATGCAGTTCATCGCCAACATCAACTACGTCCTCATCTGCGTCATCGGCGGCATCCAGGTCGCGAACGGTCAGATCAGCCTCGGCGGCGTCCAGGCGTTCGTCCAGTACTCGCGCCAGTTCACGATGCCGATCATCCAGACCGCCAGCATCGCCAACGTCATCCAGTCCGCGGTGGCATCCGCGGAGCGGGTGTTCGAGCTGCTTGACGAGGCGGAGGAGACGCCCGATGTGGCCATCGAGGCCCTGCGCGGACCGGTCCGCGGACGGGTCGAGCTCCAGGGTGTGTCCTTCCGCTACGTCCCGGATGCCCCGCTCATCGAGGACCTTGATCTCGTCGTGGAGCCGGGCCAGACGATCGCCATCGTCGGACCCACCGGCGCCGGCAAGACAACCCTGGTCAACCTGCTCATGCGCTTCTACGAGATCGACGGCGGGCGCATCGCGATCGATGGCGTGGACAGCCGGGCGATGTCGCGCGACGAGTTGCGCTCGACGTTCGGGATAGTCCTCCAGGACACGTGGCTGTTCAACGGCACCATCCGCGAGAACATCGCCTATGGGCGCGAGGACGCGACCGAGGACGAGATCGTCGCCGCGTCCAGGGCGGCCCACGTGGACCACTTCGTGCGGACGCTGCCGGACGGCTACGACACCATCCTGGACGACGACGCGACAAGCGTGTCGCAGGGCGAGAAACAGCTCCTGACGATCGCCCGGGCGTTCCTGGCCGACCGCCGCATCCTCATCCTCGACGAGGCGACGAGTTCGGTCGATACGCGGACCGAGGTCCTCATCCAGCGGGCAATGGCCAAGTTGATGCCAGGGCGGACGAGCTTCGTCATCGCCCACCGCCTGTCGACGATCCGCGACGCGGACACGATCCTGGTGATGGACCACGGGAGCATCGTGGAGCAGGGCACCCACGAGGCCCTGCTCGCCCGACGGGGCTTCTACTTCGACCTGTACGACAGCCAGTTCGCGGCCCCGCTCGAGGAAGCCGTCTAGCGTTCGGGCCTCGCGGCGTCCGGGTCCGTGGCCAGGCCTCGCCACGTGCGTCGGCCGTAGAATGCGCGGCGATGGAACCGCGAATATCCGCCACGCGAACCCTCAGATTCGGCCTGATGTTCCTTCAGGCCGCGCCGTTCGACGAGCTCATCGCACGGATCCGGCGCGGCGAGGCGATCGAGACGCATACGGGCTACTACCCGACGGCGGCCGCGGTCGTCGAGCCGCCGCTCCAGAAGCCGCGCCCGCCCATCGTGATCGCGGGCAGCGGGCCACGGCTGCTGGACCTCGCAGCGCGCCGAGCCGACGGCTGGAACACGCTCGGTGGCCAGCCGATGCGCGGCAGCGGCCGGCCCGCCCTCCAGCTGCAGGAGGCGGTCGCCGCGACCGGACGCCAGGTCGCCGGGCTCGTTGAGGCATGCGAGCGGGCCGGCCGCGATCCCAACTCGATCCGCCGGACGCTCCTCGCGTATCGAGTCAGTCCCGAGCTCTTCGCCTCGGGCGACGCGTTCGCCGAGTACGTCGGCAGGTACCGGGAGGTGGGCGTCGACGAGTTCGTCTTCTACTGGCCGACAGATCCCGAGACGTTCGAGCGGGCGCCGAAACACGAGCAGGCGTTCGAGCGGATCGCGAGCGCGACGATCCCGGCGCTCCGTGAGGCTCCGGCCGTGACCACGACGCCGTGAGCCAGCCCACCGGGCGCACGGCTCGTGGACGGCTCCATCTGCGGCGGCCGGGGCGGCTCCATCTGCGGCGGCCGGGACATCTCATCTACCCGTGTCCTGACTGGTACGCAGGTAGATCCGGGTGGTCCGGGTCCGGATCGGCTCGTGAGTGGCCGGATCGCTTCCGTCCCAGTCGTGTACTGACTACGCACGACGCGGGTCCGTCCTCGTCTCGCCTACCAGTCGTGTCTTGCATGGATACGACGAGAA
>JBDSJV010000089.1:0-13157 GCA_039917225.1 Candidatus Limnocylindrales bacterium | reverse complement strand
AGGCGCCATCGGGCTGAGGTTCCCGCCGGCGAGTGGCCCGGACCGGCCGGGCTGAGGGTCTGCTCCGCTACCATTGCCGCCGGATGGCAAACCTGACTTCTCAGCCTGACCCGCGGATCACCTCGCTTCCCGCGGCCGAGATCCGGCGCCGATTCGTCGAATTCTTCGCCGAGCGCGGACACACCGTAGTGCCCAGCGGGAGTCTGGTCCCGGCCGGGGATCAGACGCTGCTGTTCGTGAATTCGGGGATGGTGCCCTTCAAGGATGCCCTGACGGGGGCGGAGAAACGGAGCTACACCCGGGCGGTCAACTTCCAACGCTGCCTCCGCGTGGCCGGGAAGCACAACGACTTCGAGGAGGTCGGCCGCTCCTCTCGCCACCACACCCTCTTCGAGATGCTCGGCAACTGGAGCTTCGGCGACTACTTCAAGCGCGAAGCCATCCACTGGGCCTGGGATTTCCTGACCCGGGACCTCGGAATCCCCGGCGATCGTCTCGCGGCCACGGTGTATACGACCGACGACGTTGCCTACGACATCTGGCGGACCGAGATCGGCTTGCCGGCCGGCCGGGTCGCGCGCTGGGGCGACTGGGAAAACGGGGACGAGAAGAATTTCTGGCGGATGGCGGACACGGGGCCGGCGGGGCCGTGTTCGGAGATCCATTTCGATCGCGGCCAGGAGTTCAGCGAGGGCGACTTCTGTACGCCCGACCACTCGGAGCAATGCCCGCGCTGGCTGGAGATCTGGAATCTCGTGTTCATGGAGTTCGAGCTGGCGCTCGATCGCTCGCTGACGCCGCTGGCCGCACCCGGGGTCGATACCGGCCTTGGCCTCGAGCGGCTCGCCAGTGTCCTCCAGCAGGTCCCGACGAACTACGACACGGACCTCTTTGCGCCGATCCACGCCCGGATGCGCGACCTGCTGTCCCACGACCCGGACAACTTCGAAGCAGAGCGCTTCAGCTACCAGGTCATCGCTGACCACTCTCGGGCGGTGACGTTCCTCATCGCCGACGGCGTCCTCCCGTCGAACGAAGGTCGCGGCTACGTGCTCCGCCGGATCCTGCGCCGCGCCATCCGGCACGGTCGGTTGCTCGGCCGCCTGGAACCGTTCATGGTCGAGACCGCCAAGGTCGTGATCGACACGATGGCCGAGGCCTATCCCCACCTTGAGGAGCGGCGCGCCGAGATCCTCGCGGCGATCGCCCGGGAGGAGGCGCAGTTCAGCCGGACGCTCAAGGCCGGCACGGACATCCTCGAGGAATCGCTCCGGGGCCTGACCGGCAGCGAGCGCGTCATCGGGCTCCGTCCGGAAGATCTGGCCCCCGATGTCCCACGCGTTCCCGGCGAGCTCGCCTTCAAGCTCCACGACACCTTCGGGTTTCCGATCGACCTGACGATCGAGCTGGCCGCCGAGTACGGGGTCGGGGTCGATCGAGCGGGCTTCGACGCCGCGCTGGCAGAACAGCGTGATCGGTCCAGGTCCGGGACCAGGGCCGCGCTGACACGGCATGCCGAACTGAGCTCGATGTATGCGGCGATCCAGACCCGCAGCGGCGAGACGGTCTTCGAGGGCTACGAAACGACGAGCTTGGACGACGCCCGCGTCGTCGCGATCATCCGCGACGGCATCGAGTACGAGACGCTCGAGGCGAAGGGCGACGAGGAACTCCGGACCGAGGCCGGTGCGGCCGCGGAGCTGATCCTTGACCGGACGCCGTTCTACGGCGAGGGCGGGGGCCAGATCGGGGACCGCGGCCTGGTTCGCGCGGCCGAGGGCGGCATTCTCTTCGAGATCGAGGACACGCAGAAGCCGGTCACCGGCCTGTTCGTCCACCGGGGAACGTTGCGTGGCCGGGTGGCGGTCGGGGAGTCGGTCATCGCCGAGGTCGATCCGCAGCGCCGAGCCCACACCATGCGCAACCACACCGGGACGCACCTCCTCCATCGCGCCCTTCGCAACGCGGTCGGCGAGGGTGCCCGTCAGGCAGGGTCGCTCGTCACGCCGGACTATCTGCGCTTCGACTACCCCGCCGACCGGGCCCTCACCGACGACGAGCGGCGTTCCATCGAGGACGAGGTCCGCCAGATCATTCGCGAAGACCGACCCGTCACCATCGCGTTCATGGGCATGCAGGACGCCATCGACGCGGGAGCCGACGCATTCTTCGACGAGAAGTATGGGGAGATGGTCCGGACGATCCGGGTCGACGGGTTCAGCTTCGAGCTGTGCGGTGGCACGCATTGCCGGTCATCCGGCCAGGTCGGCAGCTTCGTGATCACCTCGGATCGCAGCATCGGGTCGGGCATGCGTCGGATCGAGGCCCTCACCGGCGCCGGCGCGGACACGTACCTCAGGGCGCGTTCGGAGGCCCTCGAGACGATGCAGACGACCCTCGGCGCGCAGACCGTGGAGGCGATCCCGGCGCGGATCACGGCGCTCCAGGACGAGCTTCGAGAGGCGCGTCGCAGACTCAAGGCCGGCGTCGCGGGTGCGGGAGTTGCCGCCACACCCGAAGTGCTCGCCGCTGGTGCGGTCGAGATCGTGGAGGGCGTGCACCTGGTCTTGGCGTCCGGCTCCTGGAGCGACCTCGACTCGATGAAGAGTGTGGCGAAGGCGATCCGGAACCTGCGGCCGAGCAGCGCGATTGCCCTCCTGCTCGATGCCGATGAACCGCAGGTCTTCGTGAGCGTGTCCGATGACCTGGTCGGGCGCGGCATTTCGGCCGGGGAGATCGTCCGGCGAGCCGTGCCCGCCCTCGATGGAAAGGGCGGTGGCCGGCCGGAGATGGCGCAGGGTCGAGGGTCTCGCCGGGAGGGATTGGCCGATGCCCTGGCCGCCGTCGAGGCCGCGGTCCGCGAGGCTGCCGGCGCCCCGTGACCTTCCTGCGACGCCTCTGGAACCGTGAGGGCGACCCGGAAGCCATGACGGCCTGCACCGCCCTCGATATCGGAACGGAGTTCGCCAAGGCGCTGGTCTTCGATATCGACGAGGACGGTAAGGGCGTCGTCCGCGGCGTCGGCCGAAAGCGACAGGGCCTGTCGCACATGCAGTCGGGCACCGTCGCCGACATCGCTGCGGTGGTCGACAACTGCTCGGTCGCGCTGCAGGAGGCCGAGGAGATGGCCGGCTTTCGACCGACCCAGGTCGTGATCGGGATTGCCGGCGAGCTGGTCAAGGGTTTCACCACGACGCATTCGCAGGAGCGAGCGCGTCCCGAGGTGCCATTGACCGAGGCCGAGCTCCAGAAACTGATCGAGGGTGTCCAGCGAGAGGCCCTGCGCGAGGCGGAGCGATCCGTGACCTGGGAGACCGGTCTCGCCAACGTCGACGTCCGCCTCGTCCACGCGGCCGTCGTGGGTGCCTGGATCGATGGGTACGCGGTCACCAATCCGGTCGGATTCAAGGGCCGCCACGTCAAGATCGCCATCTTCGATGCGTTCGCCCCATTGGTTCACCTCGGAGCCCTCCAGAGCGTCGCCCAGCAGCTTCAGCTGGAGCTCATCGAGGTCGTGGCCGAGCCGTATGCGGTGGCCCGCGCGCTCAACAACGAGCAGGTGCGGCAGGGCGGGGCTCTGTTCGTCGATGTTGGTGGTGGCACGACGGACGTGGCACTCGTTCGCCAGGGTGGCATCGAGGGCACGCGCATGTTCGCGCTGGGTGGCCGGGCGTTCACGAAATCGATCGCCGATCGACTGGCGTTGCCGTTCCCGCGGGCGGAGGCGCTCAAGGTCGACTACTCACGGGGCATCGCAGGTGACCGTGCCGACGAGGTCCGGGCGATCGTCGCCGACGACGTTGCCGTCTGGGCAGCCGGTGTCGAGCTCGTCATGGAGGAGCTCGCCGGGGGCGACCTCCTGCCGGGCCGCATCTACCTGTGCGGCGGCGGTTCGCGACTCCCGGAGATCCGCTCCGCCCTCGCGGGCCCGGCGTTCTCCGAGGCGCTGCCCTTTTCCAGGCCGCCCGAAGTGACCATCATGTCGCCCGACCAGGTCGAGACCATTCGGGACGAGACCCAGCTGCTGGTTGACCAGCAGGACGTGACCCCGATTGGTCTCGCGTACCAGGCCATCGAGCTCGGACAGGCTGCCGGGACACTCGACTCCGCCTTGCGGCGGGTCGTGCGGCAGCTGCGGATCTGACCATGAGCGCGATCGTCTATCTCGATATCGACGACGAGATCACGTCGGCCGCGTCTCGCCTGCGCCTGCTCGACGCGGACCGGATAGCCCTCGTCCTGCCCGTCGGGTCTCGACTCGCGACCTCGCGCATCAACTTCCGGCTCCTGGCTCGGGAAGCGGCTGCCCGGAACAAGACACTCGAGGTCGTGACCGGTGATGCGTCAGCCCGGGCGCTGGCCGCGTCGGCCGGGCTGACCACCCACCTGTCGGTGGCGGCCTTCGAGCGTGGTCCCGGCGCCGGGACGGACGGCCGCCCCGACACGCTGGCTCCCGATGAGGCTGGCCCTCGGCCAGAATCACCGAGAGGTCGGCGCGATCCTGCCGACACGATATCTCCGGACGACGCTGCCACGGTCGTCCTGCGAACCGGCCCGGCGGCGGTCCCGAAGGGCGGGAGCCCGGTTCGGCAGGTCGGTCCGCGGCCGTCCTCTGGCCCGGGCGCACGGACGGTCGTGTTCCTGCTGATCCTCGTCGCGGTCATCGCTGCGGGTGGCGCTGCCGGCTTCCAGCTCCTCCCGAGCGCGACCATCGTGCTTCGGCCGTCGGTCGATACGATCGGTCCCATCTCGTTGAACATCACGGCGCAGCCGGGGATCACCCAGCCGGACCCGATCGGCCTCCTCGTTCCGGCGACCACGTACACCTTCGATGTCGCCGTCTCGGATACGTTCCCAGCAACGGGACTGAATGTCGTCGATACCGCTGCCACCGGGGAGGTGACCTTCTCGAGCCTTAACACCGGCGCGGCCAACCCGATCCCGGAAGGATCCATCGTCAAGACCGAATCGGGGATCGAATTCCGGACCCTCGGCCCAGTGACCCTGCCGACTGCCCAGATCGGCATCGTGGATGGCCGCTTCGTAGTCGTTCCGTCGACCCGCAAGATCGGCGTGGAAGCCGTGTCGCCGGGGCTCGCGGGTAACGTTCCGGCGGGAGCCATCGTGGTCGTGCCCGAGCGGGAGAACTCGAAACGGACCATCGTCAAGAACGACGCGCCGACGGCCGGTGGCAGGCACACGGAGAGCCAGGTCATACAGCAGGCCGACGTCGACGCCGCGCTGCGAGCGCTGGATGACGCACTGGCCGCCCAGTTTGCGGACCAGCTCGCCAATGCGACCGACGTTCCCGCCGGGACCACCGTGTTCCCGGAGACGCGGTCGCTCGGGCCGTCGTCGACCGACATCGACCCGACGACCCTGGTGGGCACGGAGGTGCCATCGTTCCAGCTTGGCCTGACGGCCCGCGGCACGGTTCTTGGCGTCAACCCTGAGCCCGTGTCAACGCTGGCAGAGGCGCGGATCCGGACCTCCGTTGACCGCGGCTTCTTGCTCGACGAAGGTTCGATCTCGATCTCGGTCGGTTCGCCGATCGTCGCGGGGACGACGATCACGTTCCCGGTCACGGTGCGCGCCACGGAGACACGCGACGTCGATGAGGGTGCACTGCGAGCCAGGATTCGCGGCCTCGGTATTCCGCAGGCGCGGACCGTGCTCAGAGCCTACGGCGACGTGACGATCACGGTCTGGCCGGACTGGGTCACCACGATCCCCACCAACGACGCGCGCCTCGCGCTCACGGTCGAGACAGCGACGGGATCGTCGGCGTCCCCGAGCCCGTCGGGGGGAAGCACGCCGTGAGCCGCCTCCTCGGGATCGATCTGGGCGAGCGCCGGATCGGTCTGGCGATCGCGGAACCCGGCCTCGAGCCCGCCCGGCCGCTGTCGACGCTCTCTCGGGCCTCAGACGCTGCCCAGGACGTGGTCCACCTGGCGACGGTGATCCGCGACCAGCGGATCACGGAGCTCGTGGTTGGTCTGCCCATCAACGCCGACGGCAGCGAGGGACCGATGGCCATTGCGGCGCGGACGTGGGCGGCCGCGATCGAGGGAGAGCTTGGGCTGCCGGTGCACCTGCGCGATGAGCGGCTCAGCAGCCACCTCGCCGAAGATCGGCTTGGTCCGATGCCCCGTGGTCGGTCCGGTGGTGCGCCGACGCGGACTCAGCGCGACCGGTACCGGGCGCAGGTGGACCGGGCCGCGGCCGCGATCATCCTGCAGGACGAGCTCGATGCGCGGGCATCGAGTCGAGCCGGAGGCGACGCATGAGCATTCGCGGCGGCCGCGGACCGCGTCAGCAGGCACGACGCATGGAGCCCGGCGCCTACGAGGGTGCCGACATGCCGGCCTGGCGCGCGTCGGATGGCCGGGGTGGCCCGCCGCCTGGCCGACGGCCGGACCGTTCTGGCGGAGGCAAGTCGGGTCTGCCCGGGCTATTGCGCTTCGCGATCTTCGCCGGGCTGCTGGGCGTGTTCGTGATCGTCTCGGCCCTGACCGTGCTGCGACCACTCGTCCAGATTGCGGTCGTCAACTGGGCCTGGGAGAACCCAGGGTCCCTGCGCGTCAGCTTCGTGGCCGACTTCGTCAGGGCGGATCTTGGCAGCGCCCTGACCGATCCGGTGGGCTCGGATGCCACGGAGACGGTGTTCGAGGTGCTACCGGGCGATACGCCGGCACTGCTCGCACCGCGACTCGTTGAAGTTGGTTTCGTGGTGTCCGAACGGGCCTTCGTGTTCACGGCGGTCCAGGAGGACCTGGCCCCGAGACTCCAGACCGGGTTATTCCTGCTGCGCGGCAACATGACGCCGATGGAGGTCGCGGACGCGCTTGCCGGACCGCGCGTCGTGGTGGCCACGGTGGACGTGACATTCCGCGAGGGCCTGCGCATCGAACAGCTCGTGGCCAAGCTCGAGACGGTCACCTCCGGTGTGGACCCTCAGGCGTTTTACGACCTGGTCTCCGCGCCGACGCCGGTGCTCCTGGCCGACTTCCCCTGGCTGAAGCTGCCGGAGGGCGCGAGCCTCGAGGGTTACCTCTACCCGGCGACGTACACCTTGACCACCTCGGCAAATGGCGGGCCGTTCAAGATCACGACGGCGGACGATCTCGTCCGGATGATGCTGGCGAAGTTTCACGACGCGGTGGGTGAGATTCGGATGAACGTCGCGGAGGAACGCGGCCTGACCTTCGACCAGATCCTGGCACTGGCCTCGATCGTCGAACGCGAGGCCGTCCTCGACGAGGAGCGACCACTCATCGCCGGGGTCTACCAGAACCGGCTCGATGGGAAGGGCGGGTCCAAGACGATCCTCAACGCCGACCCGACCGTCCTGTACGGTGCTGATACCGTCGCCCTCCGCAAGCTTCCGATCGAGGAGTGGGTGACCTACTTCTTCTGGAGCGTGCCCGAAGGCGGGCTCGGCAACATCACGCTGCCCAACGACCTGGCCGGCTACCAGACCTACCAGAACCGCGGCCTGATCCCGGGCCCCATCTGCACGCCGACGGTCGAATCGATCGACGCGGCCCTCGAGCCGGATACCAAGGATGGCTACCTGTACTTCCTTGCGATCCCCGGTGACTCAGGCCAGCACGTCTTCGCCAAGACCCTCGCCGAGCACAACGCCAACAAGAAGCAATACGGCTACCAGTGACCGATCCCCACATCCGACCCAGCGACTGGCCGCATCCCGCGGACTTCGCCGCGCCGCCGACGCGGGCGGACCGAGAGCGCTGGGCCGAGGCTGACCGGGCGGCGCGACCCGTCCGGCTCGAGGCGCTTCGCGCTCGCATGTCAGCCGAAGGCGTGGACGGGTACTTCGGGGTCCGCTGGGAACACATGCGCTATCTGACCGGCCTCCCGTTCGACGAGGAGGAGGTGGCCGGCGCCGGCGACTCGGGCAAGTTCCTCGTGACCGGAACCGAGTCGATCGTCCTGGCGGACAGCCGGTACACGATCGCCGTCCACCGCGACGCGCCGGAGTCGAGGATCTTCGACTGCTACAACGCGCTGGTCGATCGATGGCCGGAGCTGCTGGAAGGCGCGGGAGTGACGCGGGTCGCGGTCGAAGCGATGTCGATCCCGCATCTCACCTGGGAGCGGCTGCAGGCCGCGGCGCCGGACGTCGAGCTCGTGCCGATCGAAGGCTGGGTCGAGGCGATCCGGCAGGTCAAGGACGCAGCCGAACTCGAGCGCGTGGCCGCTGCCTGTGCGGTGTCGGATCGAGCCCTCGCCTCGCTCCTGCCGTCCATTCGACCCGGCGTGACCGAACGCGAGTTGGCCCTGGATCTCGAATGGCGGATCCGGACCGGTGGAGCCGAGCGCCTGGCGTTCCCAGTGGCCTGCCTGGCTGGTCCCGAGGCCGCGCTGCCGCATGGATCGCCGGGCGACCGACCGGTCCAGTCGGGCGCGGTCCTGCTGTTCGACTTCGGCGCCCAGGTCGAGGGATACCGCAGCGACATGACCCGCACCCTGTTCGTGGGCGAGCCGAACGAGCGCGATCTCGAGGTCTATCGGCTGGTTGCCGCCGCGCAGGATGCTGTGTTCGCGGCCCTGGTCGATGCGGTTGGACCGGCGAAGCGGCAGGCTGGAACACCGCTTCCGGATGGACCCGCGATGGACCGGCTCGCTCGAGCGGTGATCGAGTCCGACGGCCGCTGGCCGGTGTACGGACACGGGCTGGGCCACGGCATCGGGCTCGCGACGCACGAACTCCCCGGGCTCGGGCGGAGATCGCCGACGAACCCGCTTCCGTCGCCGACCGTGTTCTCGGTGGAACCCGGGATCTACCTGGAAGGCGAGACTGGGGTCCGGATCGAGGATCTCGTGGTGCTCGATGCAGCCGCAGGCCGACTCGAGCAGCTGACGAAGTTCCCGCGAGGGATCGTCATCGTTGGGACGTGATCTGGCCGGGATTCCGTTCGGCTTCAGGGACCCCGGGGTCGGCTACAATCGATCGACTGCATCCCGCCCACCGACCCTCGGCCACGGCGCGCCCGGCGCGGCAGGCCTCCAGCCCAGGAGCGCGTTGACCTCATGATCAGTACTGGCGAGCTTCGCAAGGGCGTCGCGATCGAACTCGATGGCGAGCTCTGGCAGATTCTCGACTATCACCACATCAAGATGGGCCGCGGCTCAGCCCAGGTCCGGATCACGCTCAAGAACATCCGCCGTGGCGGGACGGTCGAGCGCTCGTTCCAGGCTGGGGCCAAGTGGCCACGCGCCTCGATGGAGCGTCGGCCGGTCCAGTTCCTCTACCGCGACGACGACGACTTCCACTTCATGGATACCGACACCTACGACCAGTTCGTCCTCCACGGCGAGCAGCTGGCCGAGACGGTCCAGTACCTGAAGGACGGCATGGTCCTCGATCGCACGACCTACCAGGGCGAGACGATCGGTGTCGAGCTCCCGGTGACCGTCGAGCTCATCGTGACCCAGACCGAGCCTGGTTTTGCCGGGGACACCGCCCAGGGCGCTCGCAAGCTGGCGACCGTCGAATCCGGGCTCGTCGTCTCGGTGCCCCTGTTCGTCGCCGAGGGCGACACCATCCGCGTCGATACGCGAACCGGCGAGTACCAGACCCGCGTCTGAGGCATGAGCGCGGTGTCGTCGTCCGAAACGGGACCGCGGATCCTCGCCGTCAGCGAAGCGGCCCGGGTGGTCGCCGGGCTGGTCCGGGCCGACGATCGGCTCCGGGACCTGTGGGTCGAGGGCGAGGTGGGTCGCGTCACCATCTCGACGGCCGGGCATGCCTATTTCGTCCTCAAGGACGACAAGTCACAGCTCCAGTGCGTCTGGTTCCGCGACGACCGGTTGCGCAGCGCCTTCCAGCCGCAGACCGGATTGCGCGTGGTCACCCACGGGCGGATGGACCTCTACGAACCACAGGGCGCCCTCCAGTTCTACGTTGAATCGCTCCAGCCATCCGGAGTCGGTGACCTCGCCATCCAGTTCGAGCAGCTCAAGGCGCGATTGGCTGCCGAGGGCCTCTTCGAAGCAGCCAGAAAGCGGCCGATGCCGACCCGCCCCCAGGTCATCGCCGTGATCACCTCGCCGACCGGTGCGGTCTGGAAGGACATCTGCCAGGTCCTCGCGCGCCGGTGGCCACTCGCGCGAGTCCTGCTCGTCGCCTGCAAGGTCCAGGGGGAGGGGAGTGCCCAGAGCATCGCCGGGGCGTTCGGTCGCCTCGAGCGTCACGTTGCTGAGCTGCGCCATGAGGGCCGGGAGGCCGATGCGCCAGCGGTCACGATCCTGGCCCGGGGCGGTGGCTCGATGGAGGACCTCTGGTCGTTCAACGACGAGCGCGTCGTCCGGGCGATCGTCGCCCATCCGCTGCCCGTGGTGTCGGGGATCGGCCACGAGGTCGACGTCACGCTGGCGGATTTCGCCGCGGATGTCCGAGCGCCGACGCCGTCGGCCGCTGCCGAGCTCGTGGTCCCGAACCGGGCCGACTTCGCCGCCTCACTGGGTCGCGGGGCCGAGCGGATGCGGACCGCTGCCTCGCGGGCGGTGGCGGATGCCGGCCGAGCGGTGACGGCCGAGCGGCGTGTGCTCGATGGTCTGCATCCCGCGGCACGTCTGGCAGCCGGGCGTGAGCGCGCGAGCGAACTCCTGGACCGCGGGACCCGGGCGGTGCGGGGCCGTATCGGCGAGGGACGACGATCCGAAGAGCTTCTCTCGAACCGTCTGCCGTCGCTGATCATCCGGGACATCGCGGCGGCTGCGGCCCGGCTGGCCGCGGCCGGGGCGTCCCTGGTGGCGCTCGGCCCTGGCGCCACGCTCGAACGGGGCTATGCCATCGTGCGTCGGGTGGCGGATGATCTCGTCGTCCGTGACCCGAGCGAGTCACCCGGTGGAACGCCGCTCACCATTCGCGTTGCCCGCGGCGAGTTTCCGGCGATCGCGGAGGAGGTGGGGTCATGAGCCTTTGTGCTCAGCGACCTCGTGCTATTCCTGGCGCTCGTGGCGGTGATCGGGAGCATCGGGGCTGGTTTGGGTATCTTCTTCGTGGCGCCGCGCCTGACGCGCCTGACCGACCGTAGTGGCGAGGAGCACGGTGGCGGAGACGACTGAGACCCCGATCGCAAGCCTGACCTTTGACGAGGCGCTGGCCGAGCTCCAGAAGGCCGTTGCCGATCTCGAAACCGGGGGGCTGGCACTGGAGCGCTCTATCGCGCTGTACGAGCGTGGGGTCGCCCTTCATGAACGCTGTGCCGCCCTGCTCGGGGAAGCGGAGCTCAAGGTCCAGCAGCTGGTTACCCGCGCGGGCGGTGCGCTCAGCGCCATCGATGTCCGCCCTGAGGAGGCCCGGGAGGCCGAGTAGTCCGGCTCGTCGGCTCGCGGCCCAACGAGGAAGAACGCCTCGGTCGCGCCCTTCCCCTTCAGGTTGATCGTGCCGCGCGGCTCGAAATGGAACGCGCCTCTCAGTTGCGCCTCAACCCGACCGGTCACATGGATCCTGCCCGCCGCACCGTGGGATTCCATGCGGGCCGCGGTATTGACGGTGTCGCCCCAGAGGTCGTAGCTGAACTTGCGTCGGCCTATCACCCCGGCAATGACCGGCCCGCTATCCATCCCGATCCGGATCTTGAACCCGGTGCCCGTGGCCGTGGCCAGGCGGTCGTTCGCCTCGACGAGCTCGAGGGCCGCCAGGGCCACGGTCCGGGCGTGGTCGGCTCGTGGCTCGGGAAGTCCGCCAACGAGGAGGTAGGCGTCGCCGATCGTCTTGATCTTCTCGAGGCCGTGGCGGTCGGCGATCTCGTCGAAAGCGGTGAAGATCCCGTCGAGGACGCTGACGACCTCCTCCGGCCGCGTCCGCTCCGCGTATGGCGTGAAGTCGACCACATCCGCGAACAGCACGGTGACCTCGGGGTGCGCATCCGCGATCGTCGTGGCCCCCGCCTTGAGCCGCTCGGCAATGGCCCGCGGCAGAACGTTGAGGAGCAGGGTCTCCGATCGTTGGTGCTCAACGTCCAGCGCATCGAGCGCCGCCTCGCGCTGGCGGACGAAGAACTGGACCATGACGTATGCCGTGGCGGAGACGCCAGCGATGTTGAGGCCGAAGAAGGCGGTCTGAACGAATACAGGCGGCGCGACCGCGGAGGCTGCCAGGATCGGGTCGAGGATGGCCGACAGAACGGTCAGCGCGGCAAAGGCGACGAACCAGGGCACGGCCGCCGCCGCTCCGAGGAAGAAGACCGCACCGAGCGCTGAGACAAGGGCCCAGAGCGAGACCGCCGATGATGCGGCGTACCCGCCGAGCACCCATTGCAGGAGAAACGGGAGGACGGCCATAAGGCCAAGCTGGCTCGCCCTGAAAACCGCGAACCCTCGTCCACGGACGACAAACAGGAGGCCGACCAGGGACACGACCTGGTACGCGAAGGGGATCGCGGCCGCTGTCGGACGCCCGAGAGCCAGATAGACCGCGACCCAGACGAAGGACAGGAGGGTGACCGTGATGCTCGCCATGACGAGGGTTGCCCGTCGCGTGTTGTCCGAGCCGCTGGCGGTCGGATCGCTGGCCGCCGCCATGACTCGTGCGCCGAGATGCCGGAGCTCCGCCTCGATCACGTCGGCAGTGTACCGTCGACGTCTGCAGGCGAGTCCCGGTTTGTGAAACATGCGCGTTCGTGGTATCACATTACTTGCGACCCGCCGAACGAACTCCCTCCGATCATGACCGCAGGGCGCACCAACGGAGCGAAGAAGACCTTGTCGTCCATTCTCGAACGCCTGACCGGCCCCGCCGACCTCCGCGGCCTCGATGAAGGCCAGCTGGCGGTCCTCGCGGCCGAGCTCCGCGAGACGATCATCTCGACCGTCGCGTCGACCGGCGGCCACCTCGGTTCCTCGCTCGGCGTCGTGGAACTGGCCATCGTGCTTCATCGGCTCCTCGAATCGCCCCGCGACAGGATCGTCTGGGATACCGGGCACCAGGCGTATGCCCACAAGCTCCTGACAGGGCGGCTCGAGCAGTTCGGGACCCTCCGCAGCCTCAACGGCATGGGCGGCTTCCCGCGTCGGTCCGAGAGCGAGCATGACGTCTTCGATGGCGGGCATGCCGGAACGGGACTCTCGATCGCCCAGGGCCTGGCGTCGGCCCGGGACCTGCTCCACGGCATGGAACGGATCGC
>JBDSJV010000088.1:0-6901 GCA_039917225.1 Candidatus Limnocylindrales bacterium | reverse complement strand
ATCATCACCGTGTTGACGGGCCAATGACATCGGGTGGACCGGCCTGGTGGGCCGGCAGAATCCGACAGTTCCGGGGCCACCTCGGCGCCACGGTCAGCCCGGGCGAGCGATCAACGTTGGCCGGCTGGCTGACGCCGGCACAGCTCCTGGCCTTTGATGCGATGGCCGTCGCCGATCGGCGTCATGGGCTCGACGTCATGGCCTCCCTGCGGATCGACGGCGTGGACCAGCCGGAGGTGCTCATCGCGGGACTGCTCCACGACGCCGGGAAGGGTCAAACGGGCGTCATCCCGCGCGTCATTCACTCCCTCGGCGGGGCCTATGGATCGTGGATCCCGGGGATTGCGCGCCTCGTCCCGGGCATGGCGGCTCCCCTCGACCGCCTCGTGACCCACCCGGAGCAATCGGCCCAGATCGCGCTGGCCGCTGGCTGCACGGCCCGGACCGCGGACCTCATCCGCTGGCAGGAGGCGCCCCGTGACGCCGAGTTCGGCGAGCGACTGCGCCTTGCAGACGAGGCGAACTGACATGACGGGAGCAGCCGCAGCACCGCTTGGTCCGACGGCGGGCACGTCCGTCCGATTCGGATCGGCCCGCCGGCCTGAGGAGGCGACGGAAGTCGTGCTCGAGGACTGGGCTGGTCCGCTCGGGCTCCTCCTCACGCTGATCGAGGCTCGCCGGCTCGACGTCCTGTCCGTTCCGCTCGGCGCATTGGCGGGCGCCTACCTCGAGGCGCTGGCCACCCTCGACGGCGATCGCATCACGAATATCAGCTCGTTCGTGGCGGTGGCCAGCCAGATGATCCTGATCAAGAGCCGCGCGATGCTCCCGCGCCGAGGTGAACCCGGCGAGCCCGGAGCGATGCCCGACGATGGCCCTGACCCTGAGGCTGAACTGCGCCGCCGACTGCTCCTGTACCGGGCCTACCGGGATGCAGGGGCGGAACTGCGCGCGACGGCCTCCGTCAGGGTTGGCCTCTTCCGGCGCGAGCCAGCCGCGGCCCTGGCCGCGGCAGTGGCGGGCGCTCGCGCGCCTGAGGCGCCGCCGCTCGATCCGGAGATCCTCCGGGGTGCGCTGTCCCGGCTTGCCGACATCACGGAACCGCCGGAGCAGCCACCGGGCGTGTTTCGGCGGACCGTGACACTGAACCAGCGGGCAGCGATCATCCGGGCTGCGCTCGAGCGGGCCCCGACGATCGTGCTGCAGGAGCTCCTCCGCGACGTCCGCGACCGAGTCGTCGTGGCGGTGACCTTCCTGGCAATGCTCGAGCTCATGAAGCGCCGCGAGATCGTGGTCCAGCAGGACTCGCCGTTCGGGCCGATCGTCGCCCGTCGTACCACCTCCAGCGAGCGGGCCGCGCCCGGCGTGGCCGCGCCGCGAACCGGCGCCCCGCTTGACGAAACCATGGAGGGGTTCCGATGACGGACGAGCTGGCGCCGGTGGGCGACGAGCTGGCGCCGGTCGAAACCACACCCCCTGGCGAACTGAGCGAGGGTGGCCTCGAGGCGCTGCTCTTCGTGGCGGAGCGCCCGCTGTCGCGTCGCGAGATCGCGACGGTGGCCGGTGTGGATCGCGCGACGGTGGATCAGCGGCTCGGCGATCTCGAGGTGTCGCTCCGCACGCGCGGCATCCGGCTCCTGCTGTCCGGAGATCGTGTCGAGCTGGCGACGGCGCCCGAGGCCGGGGCACTCGTCGCGCGCTACGTCGGAGCGGACGCCGTCAACCTCTCGCCGGCATCGCTCGAAACCGTCGCCATCGTCGCCTATCGGCAGCCGGTCACGAAGTCGGCCATCGAGCGGATTCGTGGGGTCGACTCCGACTACACGATCCGGAGCCTGCTGCACCGGAGGCTGGTCGTGGAGCTCGGACGCGCCGACGCTCCCGGGAGGCCCATCCTGTACGGCACGAGCTTCGATTTTCTCGAGCGGTTCGGGCTCACCTCGCTCGATGAATTGCCGCCGCTCGATGCGGATGTCGCAGGGCGTCTCGAGGATCCCGAAGCCGAACCACAGCGAGGGCCCGATGTCTGAGGAGCGGATCCAGAAGATCCTGGCTGCTGCCGGGGTGGCGTCGCGACGGGGAAGCGAGGCACTCGTTGCCGCCGGCCGCGTCACGATCAACGGCCGGGTGGCCAGCATCGGGGAGCAGGCCGATCCCATGACCGCCCGGATCGAGGTGGACGGCACGCCCGTCGGCGTCGGATCGGCGCGAACCTACGTGGTCCTGCACAAACCAGCCGGTGTGACCTCGACGACGCGTGATCGGCACGCCGAGACGACCGTGCTCGATCTCATCCCGACCGCCCTCGTGCCCGATGGCACACGCATCTATCCGGTTGGTCGCCTGGACCTCGATTCCGAGGGCCTGCTCCTCCTCACGAACGACGGCGCGTGGGCGGATCACATCCTCCACCCGCGGTTCGAGGTTCAGCGCGAGTACGCCGTTGCCCTTGAACGGCCGCTCGACCAGGACCAGGCGGCGCGAATCCGGGCCGGCATTCTCCTCGACGAGGGTCTCGCGACCCTCGCGGCGCCGTTGCGGCCGGCCACGGCGATCGAAACCAGGACCCTGACGGATTTGCTCCATCCGGCACCGGATGTCGACGTCGTCTGGTATCGGGCGGTCCTGG
Source organism: Candidatus Limnocylindrales bacterium (assembly GCA_039917225.1). Taxonomy (GTDB): domain Bacteria; phylum Chloroflexota; class Limnocylindria; order Limnocylindrales; family CSP1-4; genus UBA5189. The sequence continues at coordinate 4,272 of JBDSJV010000088.1, read as the reverse complement.
CCCAGGGGTGGAAGCGGCAGTTGCGCCGCATGTTCGCCGCGACCGGGGCCCCGATCGTCAGGCTCGTTCGGGTTCGGATCGGGACCGTACGCCTGGAGCGACTCCCGACGGGACGGGCGCGCCTCCTGCGCACTCCGGAGATACGCCAGCTGGGGACCGTCGCCCGCCCGAAGGTCCCCGCCCCAAAGCGGTTGGGCGGCTCGGATCCAACGGCACCGCGCGGTGCTCCGAAGCCCGTTTCCACCCCGCGGGTCAAAGGCGCACCGGGATCCACCGGCCCACGCCGGCCTGCTCCGAAGCCAGCCAGGACCGACGATGCCGCCCCGAGCGATGGCCCGCGCCCAGCTCCGACGGGCGATCGATCGGACCGTCGACGGACCAGGCCGTCATCGGGCCCGAGCGCGCCATTCCGCCATGGTGGTCGCGCAAAGGGCAACCGAGAGGGCTAACATCCGGGCCATGGCTGCCAATGGCCCGGCGGTCGAGACCGTCGATCTGCGCAAGGCATTCGGGTCCGTCCGAGCGGTGGACGGGATCGATCTGACACTGGAGCCCGGGCGCATCTACGGCCTCCTGGGACCCAACGGATCCGGCAAGACCACCTTATCCGGATGCTGGCGGGTCTCGCCAGGCCGACGTCCGGCACCGTACGCGTCCTTGCTGGGTCGCCTGACGCGCGTCGGCACGTCGGCCCCGGTATGCTCCGGGGATGTCCCCTCAAGACGGTTCAGCACAGATCGGGCGGCCTGTCATCGCCCTCGATGGCCCGGGATCCTCGGGTAAATCGAGCGTCGGCGCCGCCGTTGCCGCTGGTCTCGGGCTGCGCTTCTGTGACACGGGCCTGTTCTACCGCGCTGTTGCGTTCGAGGCGGGTCGCCGTGGGATCAGTCCCTCCGATCCCGATCAACTTGCCAGCCTCGTCGACGAGATTCGAGTCCTAGCCGACGACACCGGCCGATATGACAGCGTGACCGTAGACGGGATCGACGTGACCGCGTCCGTCCATTCGCCGGCCGTCGACGAAACGGTGTCCGCCTACGCCGGCGTGCCGGAACTGCGGGACGCGCTGCTGGTACGGCAGCGGGCTCTCGCGGCCGAGGGCGGGATCATCATGGCGGGCCGGGATATCGGGACCGTCGTCCTGCCCGACGCGGACCTCAAGGTCTATCTCAACGCCTCCGTCGAGGAGCGCGCCCGGCGACGGGCCGGTGAACGAAGCGACGCCGCCGGTGGACGGGACGTCGAGACGACGCTGGCCCAGCTCCGCGAGCGCGACGAGCTCGATGCGACACGTCCCGTGGCGCCACTCCGCCGGGCCCCCGACGCCGTCGTGATCGAGACGGACGGCAACAGCTTCGAGGAGACCGTGGCGCTCGTCCGCTCGTCGATCGAGGCCATCGCGAGCGTAGTTCCCGATGGTCCGGCGCCGGAGCCGGAGCCGGAAGCGAAAGCGCCCCGCCGTGCCCGCCATCCATCGGTTGGCCCAACCCCCATCGCCACGCGCGTGACCGCCATCATCGCGATCGCCTCGTTCGTGATGCGGCGCATCGCCGAGTTCTTCACCGACGTCTCGATCGAAGGCGACATGGCGTCGATCCCTCGCCATGGGCCGGTGCTGATCGTCGCGAACCACGTGTCGAATGCCGATCCGGTTCTGATCGGCGGGTTCCTCAACGCGCGGATCGGTCGGCCCATCAACTGGATGGGCAAGCGCGAGGTCTTCGAGATGCCGTTCATTTCGTGGCTCGCACGTCATGGCGGAATCCACCCGGTGGAGCGTGGCGCGGCGGATATCGAGGCGTTCAAGACCGCCCTGCGAATCCTCGATGGCGGGCACATCCTGGCCGTCTTTCCGGAGGGGACGCGGAGTCCGGATGGCCGGCTCCAGCGCGCCAAGGACGGGGTGGCGGTCCTGGCGATGCGATCGAATGCGGTCGTGGTCCCGATTGGCCTGGGCGATAGCGATCGCCTCTGACCGCGCGGCCGGAAGTTCCCGGTCCTGACACCCAGGGTCACGCTCCGGATCGGCGAGCCGTTCAATCTTGCGGAGGCGCTGGCGGGCGCCGCGGGAGGGAGTCAGGACGCTGAGCCCCCGCCCGGGGGTAGAAGCACGTCGGCGTCGCGACGCCAGGCCAACACGGCCGGTACCGACCTGATCATGCGGCGGATCGCGGACCTGCTGCCGGAGCGACAGCGTGGGGCATACGTGACCGCCGACCCTTCCTGACCGCTGTCGACCGGACTTCCGCTGGTCGCGTGAGATACTCGGCCTGATATGGGAACCGTCACCGAGATCCGCATCGCCAAGCGCACGGGCTTCTGCTACGGCGTTCGCGAGGCGATCGACAAGGCCAAGGAATCAAGTGCTGCCGGCAAGCTCACACATACCCTCGGGCAGGTCGTCCACAACGAGGGTGTCGTTCGCGACCTCCAGTCGCTCGGGATCCGCACCGTCGACGCGCTCGATGACGTCCAGCACGGGGCGGCGGTGGTCATCCGTGCCCATGGCGTCCGCCCCGAGGTGATGGAGCGCGCGACCGAGCGTGGGCTCGAGGTCATCGACGGCACCTGCACATGGGTGATCCAGGAGCAGCGCGAACTCAGCCGGCTCGTCGAGGAGGAATACACCATCGTTCTCCTCGGGACTCCGAAGCACCCCGAGGTGGTCGGGTTGCTGGGCTTCGCCCCCGATGCGATCGTCGTCGACGAAGAGGAGGACTGGCACAAGATCCCCGCCCGGAAGCGCATGGCGCTGATTTCGCAGAGCACACAGCCACCGTGGAAGTTCGAGAAACTCGCCGCCTTCATGGTTGGCCGTAGCCACGAGCTGAAGATCGTCAACACGGTCTGTCCGGTCACGATCCGGCGCCAGCAGGACACGCTCGAGACGGCACGGGACGTGGATCTGATGGTCGTCGTCGGTGGCCGGTCGTCGGCGAACACCAAGGAGTTGACCCGTCTCTGTGGGATCGCCGGGACTCCGGCCCTCCAGGTCGAGTCCGTTCGCGACCTGTCGGATCCGGAGCCGTTCGAGGGTCGTCGCGTCGTTGGTGTGACGGGTGGCACCTCGACCCCGATCGAGGATCTGCATACCGTGGCGCGGCGGATCCTGGAGATCGCCGGGACGCCCGAGACCCAGGCGGATGCTCATTCGCTCGCCGACGCGGCCTTTGCAGCGGCGGCACACCCGGCCGGCCGGACGACGTCGCTGCCCGTTTCAGTGGCACAGGGCTGACCGTGGCAGGTCTGGGCGGGGCAGTGCCGGTCGTCGCGATCGTGGGCCGCCCGAACGTCGGAAAGAGCACGCTCTTCAACCGGATCATCGGCGACCGTGCCGCGATCGTCGAGGATCGAGCGCGAACCACGCGGGACCGGATGTACGGCGATGCCGAATGGAACGGGCGACGGTTCATCGTGGTCGATACCGGCGGGCTCGAGATCGATCCCGACGATCCGATCGAAGCGAAGGTCCAGATCCAGGCGCGCCTCGCCATTGCCGAGGCTGACGTCATCGTTTTCGTCGTCGACGCGATCAGCGGCGTGACCCCGGCGGACCAGGAGGCGTCCGAATTGCTCCGCTCGGCGGCGGCGCCGTTGTTCCTGGCCGTCAACAAGGCGGACAACCCGAAGCGAGAGCTCGAGGCAGCCGAGTTCTGGTCACTCGGCTGGGACAACACGTTCCCGATCGCCGCGAACCACGGCCGAGGCGTCGCGGACCTGCTTGACGAGGTCGTCATCGCCCTGCCGCCTGAATCCGAGGCTGAGCTTGCCCGCAAGGCCCGGCTGGATGAGGCCGACGAGTTCGCTGACCAGGTCGCCAGCGGGAGCCTCGAGCCCTTCATCGTGGGCGACGGTAACGACGACCCGGAAGGCGACGACGACGCCGATGCGAGAGCGCTCGCGGGCGAGAACGCTGAAGCGGCCCGCTGGGACGCGGCCCTGGCGGCCTCGAGCGAGCACGCGACCCCGGCGATCGCCTTCGTCGGGCGTCCCAACGTCGGCAAGTCGAGCCTCCTGAACTCCCTGCTCGGCGAGGAACGGACGATCGTCAGCGACATCCCGGGAACGACCCGCGATGCCATCGACACGAAGATCGAGTGGGGTAGGACACAGATCGTCCTCATCGACACGGCCGGGATCCGCCGCCGAGGCAAGGTTGCCTCTGGTCCGGCCGCCGAGCGATATTCGACCCTCCGCAGCCTGAAGGCCATCTCCCGCTGCGACGTCGCAGTCCTGCTCGTCGATGGTGTCGATGGGCTCACCGCCCAGGAC
>JBDSJV010000087.1:0-7766 GCA_039917225.1 Candidatus Limnocylindrales bacterium | reverse complement strand
CGTCCGCGGTCGTCATGATCACGTGGCCGGCACCACCGATACCACCGCCACCAATCGCGCGAAGGTCCACCCCGCGGGCGGCCAACGACTCGGCGAGCGTTGCCATCGCACCTGGATCGTTCTTGAGCTGGACGACGAACTGGTTGGCCATCGGAGACCTCTGCGCCGGGGCGCCACTGTCGGCGCTCGAGGCACCATCCTAGCGGCCGACGGGCAGGGGTGCCGCGTGCCCGGTACGATCCGAGGCGTGACCATCTCGGGGAACGCGCCGCCTCGTCCGCTCCGAGCAACTTCCGACGACCTGCCGGCGGCCGTGGCTGCCGCACTGGCCTCCGCGCCGCCCGACATGGCCGGGGCCCGGCGCTCGGTCATCGAAGCCGCCGGCATCCCGTGGGCCGTCGCCGAATGGGGCGATCAGGCGGACCCTGCCCTGCTGCTCGTCCACGGGGTGACGTCGAACGTGGAAACGTTCTGGCGAGTTGCACCGGCCATCGCTGCGGCGGGCTATCACGTCCTCGCGGTGGACCTGCCGGGCCACGGCCTGACCGGTCACTGGACCGGTCGACACCGGTTCATCGAGACGGCCGAGGATCTGGCGGCCTTCATGCGGGCCGCAGGACTGGCGGAGGACCGGGTCGCGGTGCTCGGACATTCGTGGGGCGGGATGATCGTGGCCGCCCTTCCGGCCGCCGGGTTCCGGCCGTCCCAGCTGATCCTGCTGGACCCGCCGGCGCTCCCGGTCGAGGCCATGGAGCTGATGACCCACGATCCCGTGGAGCAGTCGTATCAGTCACTGCCCGTGGCAATCACGGCGATCAGGGAGGCCAACCCCGAGTGGCCCCACGGCGATATCTACGCCAAGGCGCTGGGCCTCACCCAGTTTGATGGTCCTGCGGCCCGTGCGGTCCTGGTCGAGAACGGCGACTGGGATGGTGGCCTGGGCGCGCTGGCCGATCCGGCCGCCCACGACATCCCGATCTGGCTGATCCGGGGCGAATTCGCAGCCGGCGGCCTGATTCCGGACGCGGCAGTCCCCGCCTGCGCGGCGCGCATCGGCCCGGAACGGATCCTGACGATCGCCGATGCGCCGCACTCGCCGCAACGGACGCATCCGGAAGCCACGGTCCTCGCCATCCTCCGCGCCCTCGAGGCTGCGCAGGCAGCCGGGGATCGCGTAGCGCGACTGCCGAATCCGGATCTCGTGGACCGGTACAATGCGCCGCACATGGACCCCCTCGTGCACATTCCGGTGGCCCGGCCGGGCGTTGTTCGCGTGCCCCCGGCCATCGAAGGGCTCGAGCGGCTCGCCTACAACCTGTACTGGGCCTGGCATCCCGAAGCAAAGGCGCTATTCAGCCGTCTGGACCCGATCGCCTGGACCCGAAGCCACAATCCGGTCGCGGTCCTGGCCAGCCCGATCCGGTGGGCCGAGTTCCTTGACAGCTCGGACTTCATGGCGGCCTACCGCAAGGTCATGGTCGGCTTCGACCGCTACCTTGCCAACGGCCGCGACCACTGGTTCCAGCAGCAGCACGCGACCGAGCTGAGCGGGCCGATCGCCTACTTCTGTGCCGAATACGGGATCCATGAGTCCCTCGGCATCTACTCCGGGGGACTGGGTGTCCTGGCAGGCGACCATCTCAAGACTGCGAGCGACATGGCCCTCCCGCTGGTCGGCGTCGGGTTGCTGTACCGACGCGGCTACTTCCGCCAATCCATCGATGCCGACGGGCATCAGGAGCACGCCTACCCGAACTACGACCTGACCAAGCTGCCGATGGCGCGAGCGCTTGATCGAAGCGGCGACCCGCTGACGGTCAGCGTTGAGCTGCCGGGACGAGACGTCCGGGTGGACGTCTGGACCGCCCAGGTCGGCCGCGTACCCGTCCTCCTGCTCGATACGGACACGCCGGAGAATCATCGCGCCGATCGGCCGATCACCCACATCCTGTACGTGCGTGGCCGCGAGATGCGCCTCCACCAGGAACTGGTGCTCGGCGTCGGCGGCGTCCGGGCAATCCGGGCCCTCGGCATCGAACCCTCCGTCTGGCATCTCAATGAAGGGCACTCGGCGTTCCTCCTGGCCGAGAGGGCGCGCGAGGCCGTGGCGGCGGGCGCAACACTGGACGAGGCCCTCGAACGCAATCGACGCAATAGCGTCTTCAGCATCCACACGCCGGTCGCCGCCGGTAACGAGCGGTTCGACGTCAACCTCATCCGTCGGATCGCCGGACCGCTCCTGGACGGTGACGGACGCCCCGGAACCGGCGGTGTCCCGCTCGAACGCCTCCTCGAGATCGGCCGCGGCGCCGACGGGGATCCCGGCCAGTTCGACATGACCGCCTTCAGCCTCCGCCTGACCAACCGGGCGAATGCCGTCAGCAAGCTGCATGCGGCCACGGCGAATGACACGTGGAGCGCCATCGTGCCCCGAGAGATCCTCGCGGTCACGAACGGAATCCACACCCCGACGTGGGTGGGCCGGCCGATTGCCGAGCTGTTCGAGCGATACCTGGGCGCTGATCTCGATCACCTGGATCCGGGCACGGTGCCGAGCCGCTGGTGGGAACGCATCGCCGAGATCCCGGATGCCGAACTGTGGGATGCCCACCTCCGCCAGAAGAGCGAGCTGGCCCACTTCGCCCGGGGCCGCCTTCGAGTCCAGCTGGCTCGACACGGCGAAGCTCCGCGAGCGTTGGACGAGCTCGAGGGCGTCCTGGACCCGAGTGCCCTGACCATCGGGTTCGCCCGGCGCTTTGCGACCTACAAGCGAAGCGGCATGATCTTCAGCGACGTTGACCGGCTGGCCCGACTCGTTCACGACGTCGAACGGCCCGTCCAGTTCATCTTCGCCGGCAAGGCTCACCCGGCCGACCGCCCGGGACAGTCGGTGATCCAGGAGATCTTCTCGCGCAGCCGCAGCCCGGAGCTGCGGGGCAAGGTCTTCATCCTCGAGGACTACGACCTGCGGATCGGTCGTTTCCTGGTCCAGGGCGTCGACGTCTGGCTGAACAACCCGCGCCGCCCGCTGGAGGCATCAGGGACATCAGGCATGAAGGCGGCAGCCAACGGCGTCGTCAACGCCAGCGTCCTCGACGGCTGGTGGGACGAGGGCTTCGACGGCGACAACGGCTGGGCGATCGGTGGTCGCGAGTCGAACCCGGACGACGCCGCCCAGGACCGCTCCGATGCCGACGACCTCTACCGGATCCTGGAGCAGGAGGTCATCCCGGCCTACTACGACCTCGATGCCGCCGGCAATCGGACCACCTGGCTTGGCTGGATGCGGCGCTCCATGGCCAAGGCGCTCTGGCGGTTCTCGACGACGAGGATGCTCCACGAGTACGCCGATGAGATGTACCTGCCGGCTGCTCGAAATCTGGGTGACGTCGGGGGCTGACGTCGGGGGCTGACGTCGAGGCTGATGCCCGGCAGGATCGAGGCCCGGCAGGGCTGATGCCCGACGCGGCAGCGCTCGGACTAGTCGATCAGAACCACGGCGCTTCGCGGCCCCATCGGAGCCGTCGCACCGCGCTCCTCGAGGGCCACGGACCCAGTCGAGACCTCGTCGAGTCGGTGGAGGCCATCGGCGGCTCCGTCCCCGAGGTCGAGCGCGGCTGGCTCGTCCCCGGCATTGACGAGGACGAGGGCTCGCCGGTCGTCGCTTCGTCGCTCGATGGCAACGGCCCGCCCGTTGGTCGCCACGACCCGCACCGTCCCCAGGCGGAGTGCTGGCTCGGTCCGACGCGCCCGGATCATGTCGCGGACGAACTCCCGATGCGCCAGCCCGGCCGCATCCACGTCCTCGAGACGCTGGGGATAGGCGCGCCGACAATCCGGGTCCGGTCCCCCGCTCATCCCGATCTCGTCGCCGTAGTAGATCGATGGGGTCCCGGGCAGGGTCAGCTGCAGCGTCGCTGCCAGGCGGACCAGGTCCATCTCCTCTCCCAGGACGCTCCTGGCGCGGGGCGAGTCATGGCTGCCCAGCAGGTTGAACTGCACGGCGGTTGCCTCGGGCGGGTTCAGCGTCATGTTCCGGGTCAGCTGCGCGGCGAACGCGGCAGCGTCGAGTTCGACCAGGCCGTCGCGATAGTTCGACTGGCCGACGATGACGTCACGAGCGATCCGGGGGCCGCCGACGAAGCCGAGGATCGCCAGCGTCAGCGGGTAGTTCATCAGGGCATCGAAGCGATCACCGGTCAGCCACTCCGGCGCTTCGTGCCAGATCTCGCCGAGCAGATATGCCTCCGGGTTGATCGCCCGGACCCGACGCCGGAACTCGGGCCAGAACGTCGGGTCCTCAATGTCCTCGGGAACGTCCAGGCGCCAGCCGTCGATTCCGAGCCGGGTCCAGTACTCCACCGCGGTCAGGAGGTATTCGCGTACCGCCGGATGTTCGATCCGCAGCTTCGGCAGCGCCGGGACGTCCCACCACGACCGGTAGCCACGGGGGCCACCTTCGGGGCACAGGTAGTCCTGGTGCTGGACGCCGCGACGCCCCTCGAGGACATCGTGGTCCAGGTAGAACCAGTCGCGATACGGTGACTGACCGCCCGCCTCGACCACGTGCTGGAACGGCCAGAACCCCCGGCCGACATGGTTGAGGACGCCGTCGAGGATGACGCGGATCCCGTTCCGATGGGCGACGTCGAGAAGCTCGCGAAGGGCCGGTTCACCGCCCAGGAGCGGATCGACGGCCATGAGGTCAGATGCGTTGTAGCGGTGGTTGGAGGCTGCCGTGAAGATCGGGTTGAGATAGAGCGCCGTCACGCCGAGGTCGACGAGTTCACCCATCCGCTCGACGATGCCCAGCAGGTCACCACCCTTGAAGCCATGCACGGTCGGGGTTGCGGCCCACGGTTCCATGGGCCCGGGGTCCGTGACCCGAGGGCTCGACGCGAATCGATCCGGGAAGACCTGGTAGAACACCGCGTCGCGCGCCCAGGCGGGAACGTCCGCACTCATCGAGCCGCATCCCGTGCCCTGGCCGACCGCGAAACCCAGGCGAACCCCCGCCCGGAGCTCGGCGTGATGCGATACTTCGACCCCGATGTCCAACGATCCAACGCTTCTGTCTCCCTGCCTGTGAGCCGGTCGTTGCGGTGGCCGGCGAGCCGGTGGCAGCGGACTGCCCTGATGTCCCTGGTCGTGCTCGTGGCGCTGCTCGGGTCAGCCTGTGGGGCCGAACGAGCGTCTGTGAGTCCCAAGGCGAGCGCCGGCCCGACCGCCGGTCCTACGGTGGCGGCTCCCGCCTGCCCTGGTGAACCGGCGCCGGCCGCGGACACCGCGCAATGGTGGCAGGATCGCGTCTTCTATGAAGCCTTTGTTCGCTCCTTCGCTGATGCGGACGGCGATGGTATCGGGGACCTGGCAGGCCTGACGGCCGGGCTCGACTACCTCAACGACGGCGACCCATCGACGACCTCGGACCTCGGCGTAACCGGGATCTGGTTGATGCCGGTCTTCGAGTCCCCGAGCTACCACGGATACGACACCGTGGACTACGACACGATCGCCAGGGACTACGGCGACCTCGATGCATTCGATACCTTCATCGCGGCCGCCCATGCTCGCGGCATCAAGGTCCTGCTGGACCTGGTGGTCAACCACACCTCGGCCGACCACCCCTGGTTCCAGGATGCGCTGGTCGGCGGCCCGCATCGAGACTGGTACGTCTGGTCCGAGACGGATCCGGGTTGGCCCCCCGTGGCGGGCGGCTCGCCATGGCACCCAAGCTCGGCCGGTTGGTACTACGGGGCGTTCTGGTCGGGTATGCCTGACCTCAATCTACGCAATCCGGCAGTGACCGCTGAGATCGAGCGGATCGCCAAGGCGTGGCTGGACCGCGGCGCGGACGGGTTCCGACTCGATGCCGCCAAGCATCTCATCGAGACCGGCCCGGCTTCGCAGGTCAACACGCCCGAGACGAAGGCGTGGCTGGCGGACTTCCGGACTGCGATCCACGCGGGCCATCCGGACGCTCTGGTCCTCGGCGAGGTCTGGGAGCCGCGGATCATCACGGCTGGGTACGTCGAGGGCGGGTCGCTCGACATGGCCTTCGACTTCGGCATCGGGCCTGCCATCCTCGGGGCGACTCGCCTCGGCGACGCGACGACGCTCACGGTCGGGCTGCAGGAGCTGGCCGGGCGCTACCCCGCCGGATCCGCCGCGACGTTCCTGACCAATCACGACCAGCCCAGGGCCATGACGGAGCTCCGCGGCGACACGACCGCAGCAAGCCTGTCCGCGGCCGCCCTGCTGACCGGCCCCGGTGTTCCGTTCATCTACTACGGCGAGGAGCTCGGGATGACGGGCACCAAGCCGGACCCTGACATCCGCACGCCCTTCCCGTGGACCGCGGACGCCCCTGGCCACGGCTTCACGACCGGAACCGCCTGGGAGCCGTTCGCGGCCGGAGCCGAATCGGCGAACTTCGCCACCGAATCCGGCGACCCCGGCTCGTTGCTGTCGATCTACCGCCGGCTGATCAAGCTCAGGGCTGCCGATCCCGCGCTCTGGGCCGGCAGCGCGACGCGCCTGGAGGCCGCCCAGCGGGACGTGGCCGTGACCCTGCGATGGCAGGGCGATCACGGCGCCCTGGTGATCCAGAACCTCGGTGATCGATCCGCCGCAGGCCAGGCGCTGACGCTAGCCGCGGGGCCGATCTGCGGCGAGCCGCATGCCTCGATCGCCTTTGCGTCCGAGGCTGGCTACAGCGAGGTTCCCGGCGATCCAGACGTGACCATGGCGGGCGGCCTCGAAGGCTACGTGCCGCTGGCCGAGATCCCCGCGCGCTCCACGGTGGTGGTGAACCTCACCACCGAGGTGATCAACCTCAGCCCTTGACGCCGCCGATGGCGAGGCCCGACGTGATCCAGCGCTGGGCGATGAAGTAGACGATCGCCGGCGGGACCGCGAACAGGATCGCGAACGCCGAGAAGAGCGACCACGGGGTACTCGAGAACTGGCCGACCATGGCATTGAGCGCGAGGGCCAGCGTGTGGTTCTCGACCTGACCGGACAGGAAGGTCGAGGTGAAGTAGAACTCGGTCCAGCCGGCGATGAACCCCAGGAAGCCGGTCACGGCCAGGGCCGGGACAGCCAGCGGCAGGATGATCAGCAGGAAGGTCTGGTTGATGCTCGCGCCGTCGACGGCCGCGGCTTCCTCCAGATCACGGGGAATCGTGTCCAGGTAGCCCTTGAGGTTCCAGATCGCGAACGGGAGCAGGCCCGAGACGATGGCCAGGCCAACGCCGAGCAGGGACTGGCGGAGGTTGAACTCGCCGAGCAGCGGCATGTCGACTCGAACGGAGTTCAGCATCACGAACAGCGGCACCAGGGTGGCGACTGCCGGCAGCATCAGGACGGCGAGGATCGCCAGCATCAGCACCTGCCGACCACGGAACTGCAGGCGAGAGAACGCGTAGGCCGCCGAGACCCCGATGCCAACCGAGATGAGCGATGTGCCGAGCGCGATCTTGAGACTGTTGAAGGTCAGCTCGAGGAACGAGATCGGGTTGTTGGTGGGCTGCTTGAGGACCTGCGCATAGGCCTCCAGGGTGGCCCCGTCGGGGATGATGTTCAGGCCAAGCGGGCGTGACCGGTTAAGCGGATCGAGCGACAGGCTGACCACCCAGACGATCGGGAAGAGCACCGTGAACAGCACGAACAGGCAGAGGAGCTGGAGCCCGAGCTGCCGGATCAGGCCGGGCTCATCGCGCCGGCTCCACAGCCGGAACGGCGAGGTGGATCGCGTGTAGGTGGTC
>JBDSJV010000086.1:0-10903 GCA_039917225.1 Candidatus Limnocylindrales bacterium | reverse complement strand
GAACCGTCGGCCGCACCGGCGCCGGTCGAAATCACCATCACCTTCGAGGGTGGCGTTCCGGTCGCCCTCGATGGAGCGTCGCTGCCGGCGCTCGAAATCGTCGAGCGGTTGCATGCCCTCGGCGGCGCGCACGGCGTCGGGCGGGTGGATCATGTCGAGGATCGGCTCGTCGGCATCAAGAGTCGCGAGATCTACGAGGCACCTGCGGCCGAGATCCTCCACACCGCGCATCGCGCCCTGGAGGGGCTGACGCTGTCCAAGGACACCCTCCGGTTCAACGAGCTGGTCGCCAGCGAGCACGCCCGGCTGACCTACGACGGACTGTGGTTCTCAGCTCTGCACCGCGACCTGCGGGGCTACGTGGCCTCGTCGCAGCGCGTCGTTTCCGGTGAGGTCCGAATGCGACTGGATCATGGCTCCGCGGTCGTGGCAGGGCGGCGCTCGCCGCTGTCGCTGTACGACCGGAAGCTCGCGACCTACGACGAAGGCGATACCTTCGACCACGCGTCGGCGGTCGGATTCATCGAGATCTTCGGGTTGCCTCTACGCGTCGAGGCGGCGCGTCACGGCGCGGTCGGAATGCACCACGGCGCGGCCTGGGCGTGGACGCCGCCGCTTCTCGAGGAACTGCCGATGACCGTGGAGGATTCCGCCCCGGCGTGATGCCCTCCGTGGGCATACGAAGGAGCGCGCTCGTATGTCCCTTGTGAAGACGCTGGTGGCATCCCCCTCCAATCGATGCCCCTCGAGGTCATACGAACACCGAGCGGCTCAGGCGCACCGAGGCACACGGGGCACCGAGGCACCGGGGAACCGGTCGGCTCGGCGTCGTGATGGAGCCTTGATCGGCGGTTGATCGGCAGATGACCGCTGGTTGGCTCGGGGCCAAGTCGAGTGCCGTACGGTCGCGCCGTGATGTTCTGGGAGCGAATCGAGGACCCGGAGCGCGCCGTCAGACTCGGTACCGAGGCGATTGGCGCGAGTGTCCGCCTGGCTCGACTGCGACGCGGCTACTCCCAGCGCCAGCTCGCCTGGCGGGTCTCGATGGCCCAGTCGACCATCTCGCGACTAGAATCGGGGACGCTGCGGGGTATGCGGCTGGCCCGGTTCGCGATGATCTTCGGGGTGCTGCAGGGCAATCCGCGCATTTCAATCACGGATTCGCCGCCGGCTCCGCAGCGGTGGCTGCCGGGTCAACGCCAGGCCAGCGAGCCCAGCCCAAGCTCCCCATGGCAGGACGTCCTGTAGCCGGTCGTATTACATCGAAGAGCATCAGTCGGGCGAGATAGCCGCCGCGCTCCCTGAAACAGGCATACGAAGCCTGGCCGTCAGGCTGGACTTGCGGTCGCCCGCGAGGCTTCGGCTCGGAGGTGTGCATAGCCCGGCTTGACGACTTCGTTGATCAGCGCAAGGCGCTCATCGAATGGAGCAAACGCCGACTTTATGGCGTTGATGGTCATCCACTCCATCTCGCCAAGACCGATCCCGAAGGCCTCGTCCAGTGCAGCAAACTCGGACGACATCGAAACCCCCGACATGAGGCGATTGTCGGAATTCAAGGTGACCCGGAACCGGAGGCGGCGGAGCAGCTCGATCGGGTGCTCGGCGACGGAGCCGACCGCGCCCGAGTGGACATTCGAGGTCGGACACATCTCGAGCGGCACGCGCCGGTCGCGCACGAAGGCCGCCAGGCGTCCGAGACGCACGGTGCCGTCCGGGTCAACCGTGATGTCGTCGACGATGCGAACGCCGTGGCCGAGGCGCTCGGCGCCGCAGAACTGCAGCGCCTCCCAGATCGAGGGTAGCCCGAAGGACTCGCCCGCATGGATCGTGATGTGGAAGTTCTCGTGCCGGATTCGATCGAAGGCCTCGAGGTGGCGCGTGGGTCGGTAGCCGGCCTCGGGCCCGGCGATATCGAAGCCAACAACACCAGCGTCTCGCCAGCGAATCGCCGCTTCGGCCACCTCGACCGAGCGCGCGGCCTGACGCATGGCCGTCACGAGCACCTTCATCGTGATCGGATGGCCCGCCTCGGCCGCGCGGGCCGCCCCGATCCGGAAGCCCTCCAGGTTCGCCTCGATGACCTCGTCTAGGGTCAGCTTGCGCTCCGTTGACAGCTCGGGTGCGTAGCGGACCTCGGCGTAGACGACTCCATCGGCCGCCAGGTCCTCGGCGCACTCCGCCGCGACGCGGACGATCGCATCCCGCTCCTGGAGGACGCCCACCGTGTGAACAAAGGTCTCGAGATAGAGCTCCAGCGACTTTCGATCTGCGCCGCGACGGATCCAGGCGGCCAGCTCCTCGGGATCGGTGGTCGGGAGACCGGAATAGCCGAACTCGGAGGCGAGGTCGACGATCGTCGAGGGCCGCAGGCCGCCATCGAGATGGTCATGCAGGAGGGCCTTTGGGGCGCGAGCGATGGTGTCGAGGGCGAGTGCCATGTAGTCCTCCGATTGTTCGTCTGGATCGTAGCGGCTTCGGCCCGCCAAGGCGTCAGATCCCGGCGGTCTATCGGTCATTCGACTGATGCCGGGGCTTGACTGTCCAGCCACAATTCCCACATGAACCGAGCCGGCAGCGTCCTGTCCCCGGTCCTCGTCGGCCGCGACGACCTGCTGGAACGTGCTGACAACCTGATCTCCGAAGCCACAGCAGGACGCGGACAGGCGCTCTTCCTCTCCGGTCCGGCTGGCCTCGGCAAGACGCGTCTCCGGCGGTCCATTGGCCGCAAGGCGATGGCCGTGGGGCTCCGAGTGGAGGGCGGGGACGTCGCGCCGCAGGACCAGCATGTGCCGATGGCCTCGATCCTCGAGATGGCCCGCTCAATGCAGGGGAATCCCGAGATCTGGGGGACCCTGGGAGCCGACCTCCTCGCGATCCAGAACGGTCGGGCCGCGGACGCCCTCGGTTCACGCCGGTTGCTCGTTCGCGAGACGGCCGATCGAATCCTGGCCGCGATGGATGTGCCGACGCTCCTTGTCTTCGACGATCTCCACTGGACCGATGAGATGAGCCTCGAGGTCATCGGCGAGCTCGCGCGGCACATCAGCGACAAGCCGGTGTTCCTGCTCGGCGGGTACCGCGCCGATGAATTCCCGGCCGCCTCCGCCCATCGCGAGTGGCGCGCTCGCCTGCTGAGCCAGCGCCACGCCGAGGAGGCAACGCTCCGCCCGCTGACATACGACGAAACGGCCACCGTCACCACCCTGATCCTCGGCACGGGCATGCCGGCGCCGCGAGAGGTCGTGGCCGCGATCCACGAGCGGACCGACGGGATCCCGCTCCACATCGAGGAACTGCTCGCTGCCCTGGATGACGAGGCGCGAGCCGACGGTCAGCGGATCTGGGAGGCGCATGTGCCCGACACGATCGGGGACGCGGTCATCACCCGGCTGAATCGACTGTCGGACGAGGCACGAGCCGTGGCGCGGGCGGGCGCCGTGATTGGCAGGTGCTTCGTTCCCGACGTGATCGCTGGAATGACGGATCGGACCGTCGGCGAGCTCGATCCGGTGATCCAGGAGCTGGTCGACGCGGCCATCCTTTACCCGTTCGAATACATCGATCGCGGCTACTACGACTTTCGGCATCAGCTCCTGCGCGACGCGATCTACGACACCGTCCCGCCGGCGCAGCTTCGCCGCTTTCACGCCCAGGTCGCGGAGTTCGGGATGACACTTGACGGGGCGTCGATCGTCCATGCCTCGCGACACTTCGAGCAGGCCGGCCTGCGGCCGCAGGCGTTCCGGGCGGCGCTGACGGCGGCCAGATCCGCGGCCAAGGTTTCGGCCAGGCGAGAGTCCTTCGAACTGTTCAAGCGGGCTGTCGACAACATGCCGCGCGACCTGCCGGATGCCGAAAAGGGAGATCTCTACTACGGGTTCAGCGACGCCGCCGGCGAGGTCGAGCGCCACGATGAGAGCCTGCGGGCCGCAAAGCTCGCCCGCGAGCACTACCGAACGGCCGGCCAGCCCGAGAAGGCCGCCGAGGTACTGATCAACATCTGGTCCGTCCACCGCAGGTCCGTTGCGCCCTCGGCAGCATTGGTCCAGGAGCTCGACGACTTCATGTTGGAGGTCAAAGACCTGCCGCCGACCCCGGATACGGCGGCGCTCCAGTGCATCGCGCTGCTCTGCCGGGCTCACGTGCTCATCGATGCCGCCCGGATCGAGGAGGCGCTCGCCGTGCTCGCCGAGGTCAGGGGTCTGGCCACCCGGGCCGGTGATCGCAAGTCCGTCCTGGAGGCAGACCTTCTCCTGGACCGGGCGCAGGTGGTGGTCGGGCAGGCCTCAAGCGCGATGCCGCTCGCGTTCCAGGCAGCCCGGGAGGCGCGTGAAGCTGGCTATGAGTCGGTTGGCGTGAGCGGCTTCCGGTCGATGGCCGATGTCGCTGTCCGCGTCCTCGACTACGGCTCGGCTCGACTGGCGCTCGAAGAGGGCCTCCGCTATGCGGATGAGATTGAAGCCTCCCACTGCCGGCAGCAGATGGCCGTGACGACGGCGCTTCTGGCGTGGGCCGATGGCCGCTGGGACGAGGCCTTTGAGACCGCGCGCCAGGAGCTCGTTGAGCGAGGTTGCCGGCTCGGCGAGTTGGGAGCGACGGAGGTGCTTGGGCTCATCGCGATGGGCCGCGCCGAGCTGGCCGGCGCGCGCCACTGGCTCGGCACGGCCCTCGAAGGGGGCCTGGTCACCGGGGATGCCTGTCGCATCCTGCCATCCCTGTGGGGTTTGGCGGAGCTCGACCTCGTCCAGGGCAAGCCGGTAGACGCGATCGCCCGCTGCGAGGAGGCGCTCTTGCTCGTCGAAGCGAGCCAGGAGGGGGCGCTCCTGATCCCATTCTTCGTGACGGCAGCGCGCGCCGCGATCGCCGCACAACGACCAGGGGTCGCCGAGCTTTGGCTCGCGCGTGCCGCCGTGCAGGTCGCCTCGTTCGGGGCGGCTGCGCCGGCGATTGCCCACGCCCGGGGCCTGCTCCAGCTGGCGGCTGGTTCGACCGGCCTGGCTCGGGAATCCCTCTCGGAGGCGCTGGCTGGTTGGACTCGCCTCGGACGCGGTTGGGAGACGGCCTGGGCGCGCCTGGACCTCGCCGCCGCGCACCTGCGGGCAGGCCGCTTCGCCGATGCCGCGCCCCTGGCAGCGGAGGCCCGGGACTGGGCAGAGGCGGCGGGCGCGGCACCGATCGTCGCCCGGGCTGATGAGTTAGCGAGAATGGGCCGCGGCCGGATTGCCCCCGATGAACCGTGGCGGCCGCTCAGCTCGCGCGAGTTCGAGGTCGCCCGCCACATTGCGGCCGGCCTCACCAACGGCGAGATAGCCGATGAACTGATCATCGCCCCGAAGACGGTCAGCGCTCACGTCGAGCACATCCTCGCCAAGCTGGGGGCGACCCGCCGGGCCGAGATCGCCGCGTGGACTGCGACAGTCTCGGGCCAGGTGGCGAAGGGCGCGGTCACCGATGGCGCGATGGTGACCGCGCACCGACGCTAGGCCACGGCGAGCTCGGCCTGGGGGCTCAGACCTCGACGGTCAGTTCGTAGAGCTCGGAGGTCGGATGGCCGGCACGCTCGTGGATGCGCATCACCGCTTCCCGCGACGGACCGGTGGCCAGGCAGAACACCTTGCCCCTGGCGGGATCGAGCCACGCTCGCTCGAAGTTGACACCCTCTTCGTCCTGGATCGCGAGGTCGCGATCGTGCGCCTCCTGGAGCTGCTGGGCCGTGACGCCATTGAAACCTGAGTGCACGTCCATGAACTGGGCCATTGCTGATCCTCCGCTGTGCCGGTTACGCACCGAACTGTGCGGATCACGTTGATCGGCCCGAGCGACCGCCGCATCGGTCGTCCTGCCGATGGGCTCGATCCGACAACACCTAAACTGAGGCCATGGACCGACACATGTCACTCGTCTGCCCCGTGCTGGTCGGGCGCGATTCGTCGCTCGCGTTCGCCGATGCGAGGTTGGCCTCGGCTGGCCTCGGCGAGGGAGGGATCGTCTTCCTTGGCGGAGAAGCCGGCGTCGGAAAAACCCGGCTGCTCGGCTCGATCGAGCGGCGGGCCGCGGCCAGAGGGTTTCGGAACGTTCGGGGCGGCACCTACCCTGGCGACATCGAGGTCGCTGGGGCCGTTCTGCTCGATCTTGCGAGGGCGATGCGGCGACAGCCGGCGATGGAGGCGATCGGTGCGGCCATCGAGGCGCGACTGACCGACGCCGCCGAGGCCACACGCGGCGGCGACGCCCATCGTCGCCGCCGGCTGCTCACCCTCGATCTGGCAGCGATGCTGGCTTCGCTGGCGGAGGCCGGGCCGGCCGTGATCGCCCTCGAAGATCTGCACCAGGCGGACGATCTGACGTTCGAGACCTTGACCACGCTCGCTCAGCAGATCGCCACCATCCCGCTCCTGATCGTCGGCACCTACAGGAGCGATGAGCTCTATCCGCGGGCCCCGATCCGCGAGTGGCGATCCCACCTGCTGACCAAGCGGCTCGCGCAGGAGGTGCGCCTTGATCGGCTGACACTCGAGGCCAGTGCCACGATGGTCGCCCTCATCCTCGGCCTCGACGGTCCTCCCCCAGCGGCCTTTGTTGACCAGGTGTTCCGCCGAACGGACGGGATCCCACTCCACGTCGAGGAACTTCTGGGGATGCTCACGACCTCGGGGTCTGGCGAGCCTCTCAGCGTCCCTGACCTCGACGTACCCGATACGCTCGACGCTGCGATCCTGGACCGGATGGGCCATCGCTCCGCCGCGGCTCGTCAGATCGCCGCCTGCGGGGCCGTCATCGGACGCTCGTTCGAGCTCGATCTCCTTGCTGCCACGCTCGACACGGACGCCGCGGCCCTCGGGTCCTCGCTGGCCGAGCTGGCAGACCACTTCGTGCTTTCCGAATCCCAGGCGTCGGGGCGGTACGGGTTCCGGCACGGGCTGATCTGCGATGCAATCTACGCCCAGATCCCGGCCGCCGAGCGGCGAAACCTGAACTCGAAGGTGGCCGATGCAGCCGCGCGCCAGGGTGCCTTCAGCGATGCGTTCCTGTCCTCGCACTTCGAGCGAGCCGGCAGACCCGCAGACGCCTACGAATCGGCGCTCCGGGCGGCGGTGGCAGCAACCCAGCTGTCGTCGCATCGAGAAGCGTTTCAGCTCTACGAGCGCGTGGCACGCAACCTACCGCCGGATCTCGATCCTGCTGCCCGCGCCGTAATCCTCGAAGGACATGCGCGCTCGGCCACAGCCTGCGATGCAAACGCCGTCGCCGCCGACGCGCTCGAGCGAGCGCACGTGGCCTGGCATGCAGCCGATCGACCGATCGAGGCGGCGACGACGATTCCCGCCCTCGTCGAGGTCCGCCATCTGCTCGGAGATTCCCTCGAACTGCGGGCCGCCCGTCTCCGCGACGCTCTGGACGCGCTCGAAACCGTTCCGGAGAGCCGAGAGCGGGATCGTGCGCGCGGGCGCGCCCTGGCCGGCCTGGCGGCCGCGTACATGCTCGACCGCAGACTCGACGAGTCCCTCGAGTTCGGCAGCGCGGCCCGCCAGATCGCGACCCTTGCGGACGATATCGATACGGAGTTGCATGCGACGGTCACGGTCGGCGTCTGTCTCGTCTTCGAGGGCCGCACCGCTGACGGCTGGGCGCTCCTTGAGTCGGCCATCGCGCGTGCCCAGGCGGCCAACCTGGAAGGCGAGGCGGCTCGGGCCTATCGCATGCTTGGATCATCCGCTTCGGCAGTCGCCGAATACGAGCGCGCCGAGCACTGGCTCCGGGAAGGCATCGACTATGCCGCGCGCGTCGAGGCGTGGAATCACCGTCACTACATGGCGGCGCATCTGGGCCACGTTCTCTGGGCAACCGGTCGATGGGCCTCCGCCGAGGAGATCGCGGAACACGCGCTTGCGGATGGCCGCGGCGGGATCACCACGAAGGTCGCCGCGCTGCATGCGCTGGGGTTCGTGGCCCTCGGGCGCGGCGACGCCGACGTCGCGCGCACCCGACTGGTTGAGGCTCTCGAGATCGGCGACCGGATGCAGGAGCTGCAGCGGACAGCGCCGGCACTGTGGGGCCTCGCTGAGCTTGACCTCCAGCTCGGCGATCCGGCAGCGGCGATCGAGAAATGTGAGCGAGGCCGCGCCGCCTCCGGCGAGGTCGAGGACGCAGCCTACCTGGTCTGGTTCCTTGTCACCGGGACCCGCGCCCTTCTCGCTGTACGCGATCCAGGTGGTGCAGCCGAGTGGATCGAGGCAACCGTCGACGTGCTCGAGCGGCGCGGGCTGGCCGGGACGATCCCAGCGATTGCCCACGCCCGCGGCCTCGTCGCGCTGGCCGGCGGGTCAACGGGGCAGGCGCGAGAGCTCCTCAGAGCCGCGATCGCCGGATGGGAGTCGCTCAATCGCGCCTGGGAGGGCGGGGCGGCGCAGGTGGACATGGCTGAGTGCGAACTCC
This sequence comes from Candidatus Limnocylindrales bacterium, assembly GCA_039917225.1. Taxonomy (GTDB): domain Bacteria; phylum Chloroflexota; class Limnocylindria; order Limnocylindrales; family CSP1-4; genus UBA5189. The sequence continues at coordinate 2,464 of JBDSJV010000086.1, read as the reverse complement.
GGACGAACCGGCTCGCGGAATCGGTCCGGTGGGCCGGCCGTGGTCGGGATGCGGCTTCTGCGCTCGGATCACCGCCGCTCGCGGCACAGGCGCAAGCGGTCCTCAAGCGAGCCAGGGCATCTCATCCGACCGACGCTCCGTGGGCACCCCTGACCGCTCGCGAGTTCGAGGTCGCTCGGCTTGTCGCGGAGGGCGGAACCAATCCCTCCATCGCGGGCGAGCTGGGCCTGTCGCCCAGGACGGTGGGGTCGCATATCGAGCACATCATGGCCAAGCTGGGCGCCGAGCGGAGGTCGGAAATCGCCGCCTGGGCCACCACGATTTCGTCAGTCGGAGCCGAGCCGCCACTGAGAGCGATCTAGACTGCGGTCATGGGCATCGTCTACCGCGACTCGAGCCATGGCGTCGACTGGCGCCTTGAACTGGAGCGGGATCAACTGCTCCCGGGCCGACTGGTCGCCGGCAGCGTCTCCGCCCGAGCACAGGGCACGATCGAAGCCCGGGCGCTCCTAGTCACGCTTCGTGCGATCGAGCACTGGCAATACCAGGTCACCACGAGGGACGCGAACGGCCACGTCTCGACGCACACGGAAACAGCCCGCAGCGAGGTCGTCACGCAGCCCGTCCAGGTTGCCATCGACCTGCGCCTCGGGTCGGGCGACGAGCGGACGTGGTCGTTCGAGATGCCCGTCCCGCCGCTCGGACCGGCCACCCTGGAGGCCAAGGTCGCGGGCCTGGGCTGGGTGCTCCAGGCGCGCTTCGATGTACCCGGTGGATTCGATCCGGCGATCGAGGTGCCCGTCCGGGTCCTGCAACCCGTCGCGCTCCTTCGCTCGGGGGCCGTGCCGGTCGGCGAGTTCGCCCTCTATGGGGCCAGCGACGTCGGGGCCGATGGGGTGACCGGATCGGTGGTCCTGGATCCCGTCCCACTCTGTTCAGGAATGCCGTTCACGGCCTCGCTCACGCTGGTCTCGCCGGGAGCCCGGAAGCTCCAGGAGATCCGGGCCGAGATCCGTGTCACCGTCAAGGCAACGGTGCCGAGCGGTCTCGAGGAGACGATCATCGCCTGGCAAGACATGATTCTCGCCGACGTACTCCAGGGTGAGCGAACCGTTGAGCTCCATGGCCTGCTCGACGAACGCGCTCTCCCGACGATCGAGCTGCCACATGGCCGCACGGCCGCGACATTCCACGTGATCCTTGCCACGGCATGGGCTGCGGACCCACACCTGGTGCGCGACGTGGCTATCGCGACGACGCTTGAGCTTTAGTCGGAGCCGAGCCGCTCCCGGGCCGCCGATAGGGCCCTGCGCACCCGGTTCGGCGCCGTCCCCCCGATTACGTCGGCCGAGGCCAGGGCACCTTCGACCGAGGCAGCCGCCCGAACCCTGTCGCCAAGACTCGCATCGGCACGGAGCGAAACGGCAGCCGCGTCATCGACCTCATCGAGCGCCGTCAACACGTCGTCGTCCGTCAGAGCGTCGAGTCCGACTCTGCGCCGCTCGGCAGTCGCCACCAGCGACCCGACCGCGTGGTGGGCACTTCGGAACGGCAGGCCGGCCCGCACCAGGGCATCGGCGACCGCCGTCGCGGTCATGAAGCCCTCATCGGCGGCGGCCCGCATCCGTGCCGCATCGATGGACAGCGTCTCCACGAGGCCGGCCATGACCGCAAGCGACCTATCAAGCACCGCGACGGCCTCGAACAGGGGCGGTTTATCCTCCTGGAGATCGCGCTGGTAGGTCAACGGCAGGCCCTTCAGGAGAGCGAGCATGCCGGCGAGGGATCCGATGACCCGGGCAGCGCGGCCTCGCACGAGTTCGGCAGGATCCGGGTTCCGCTTGTTCGGCATCATGGAACTACCCGTCGAGAACGAGTCCGCGACCCGGACGAACCCGAAGCGCGGATTCGACCACCAGGTGATCTCTTCAGCGAACCGGGACAGGTGGACCATCGTCAACGCCGCGGCCGCAAGCACCTCGACGACGAAGTCCCGATCCGAGACCGCATCCATGGAGTTGGCCGTCACGCCGTCGAACCCGAGGTCAGCAGCGACGGCCGCGCGGTCGATGGGATAGCTCGCCCCGGCCAGCGCCCCGGAACCAAGCGGTGAGACGTTCAGGCGCCGCCGAGCGTCCGAAAACCGGCCGCGATCCCGCTCGAGCATCTCGACGTAGGCAAGCAGGTGGTGCGCCAGCAGCACGGGCTGCGCGGGCTGGATGTGCGTCGTGCCGGGCAGGATTGCCTGCCCCTCTCGCTCGGCCAGGCCGACGAGAGCGCGCTCCAGGCCGAGGATCGCGCCGTCGAGGCGGTCGATCGCGCGGCGCGTCCAGAGCCGGAGGTCGGTGGCCACCTGGTCGTTGCGGGATCGTCCGGTGTGGAGCTTGCGGGCCAGCGGCCCGATCCTGGTTTCGAGCGCAGCCTCGAGGTTCATGTGGACGTCCTCGAGGGCCGGATTCCAGAC
>JBDSJV010000085.1:0-3829 GCA_039917225.1 Candidatus Limnocylindrales bacterium | reverse complement strand
ATACACCGTCCCGTCCTGGTCCCATGTCCGCTCGAATGCGACATCGGTACGCGGTTCGAGCAAGACGACGTTGCCCCCGCTCGGAGCGCTTCGCAGACCCAGGTCACTGGCTGCGTTCTCGATGCTTCGCACGTAGACCGCCGCCAATGCGGCGGGAGCGACCTCCGCCCTGCGCGATGCCGCGAGGCTCCCGGTTACGGCATACCCACCCCCCAGCTCCGGCAGACGTGCCTCCAGCGCCTTTGGACCGCGCGGCTCCAGGAAGAACTTCGACCGGTTGGACTCCAGCATTGCGTAGTCCTGTGACCATCTCCGGAGCAGCCCCTTCCAGTCGACGCGTTCGATCGGACTGCGACCGGTTCGCTCCACGAGGGCTTCGGACACAACGAGGGAGACGACCCGCGACGCGCTCCCGAGAGGCAGGTCCGCAAGGTCGGCCAGGCGTCGGAGTGGATACGGTGGCTTGAAGTCCAGGAGCGCCCGTACAACGCGGGCGGAAGCCGGACCACGGAGAGACCGGAGGGGCCGATCCTCCGCCCATGGGTTCGAATCAGCACCACTTGTCTCGATGAAAAGCGGGGGCACCTGGGTGACGATGCGCAGATTGCCCGTGGCGTCGGCGTAGGAGAAGCCGAGCTTCTCGAGCATCGAGCGAGTCCTGTCGGTCAAGAACCGGCTGAGGACGAGCAGACCGGCCATGTCGTCAACCGTCGGAATCCGTCCCCTCGGAACTGGCGGACGGAGCCAGAGCGAGCCAAGTTCGCTCGAAAGAGCATAGGCGTCACGGGGGTAGAGGCTTGCTCGAACCTCGACGGCCAGTCGGGCCCGCGCCTGGTTTGGCGCCTCCACGACCAGCACCGCGTCTGGGCGCCATTGCCCGGCGGCCCGTCCCCGCGGTTCGCGGTCGACCGAGACGGACCAGCCATCTGGCATCTTGTCGGTGAGCATCGCCTCCAGGGACGCGAGCAGCTCGCGCTCGGTCGTCGGCGCAGTGGGGTTCGTTGGTGTTCCAGGCATATGCGTTGTTCCACTCCATGCGGAACAGGACTACTTTGTGGAACACCATACCACAGCTCGAGTGACCCGCCTACCCATGCGCCGCCCGATTCAGCGATCCACCGGGATCAACGGACGGGTGCCCCGTCATCGAGACCGAGTGGATCCTGCAGGACCGCCTCCAGGGCTGCGTCGAGCCCCGGGCCGAGCTCGATTGCGGTCAGCACGGCCGTGATCGCCTGGAGGTACATCCGGATCTGGTCGAGGTCGAGCACGCGACCTGCTCGGACTCGAGAATCCCGGCGAACTGGACGGCGGTCCCCGGCGGTTTGGTCTCCCCGTAGCCGATCGCGATCCCGGAGCCGTTCACGACCTGGAGGTCCGGCTGACCGACATCGGCGAGCCGCAGCTCGCTGCGAACGGCCACCGTGCCGAAGCCGAGCTCGGCAGCGGCCGCCACGAGGAAGTCGGCAAAGGCGGCGCGATACGTGTGCTCGGTGGCACCGGGGATCGCGACGACACCCCCGATCGCCTGGAGATACGCCCTGACCGTCCCGCCGCGCAGCGCCATCGGGCTCAAATTACCGATTCGTTCGGCTCAGATTCCGAGCTGGTCGAGGATGTAGACCTCGAGCTGCGGGGTCGAGGGGATCCCCTGGTCGTTGGTGATGAATGCTGTTGCGTTGACCGCCCGGGCCGTGGCTACGTGCACAGCATCCTGAAGGCCAAGGCGGCGTGCACCGCCTCGTAGCCGGGCGGCGTCCTCGGCGATCCGGCCGTTCAACCCAACCACGTCGATTCGGAGGCCGCGGATTTCATCCGCCGCCCGTTCAAAGGCGGCGCCGTCACCTGACCTGGCAGGACCCGTGAGCGCCTCCACGATTCCGAGGGAGGCCATGACGCCACTCAGTCGGCCCGCGTCAATGGCGTCGAGGAGCGTCCCGGCCAGCTCGCCGAGGCGCCCGGTGTCATCGAGGAGGTAGATCAGGACATTGCTGTCAAGCGCGACCTTGCGGTGCCGAGCGATCAATGTCTCGACGGACCAGGTCTTCTCGCTCAAGGGCTCGCTCCTCGGTCTCAAGGCGGAGTTGCCGGACGTACTCGTCGGGGTTCGGTCCGTACATGCCGCGGCACAGCCCGCGCAGCCGCTCCGACGCTTTCGCGGGTCGCTTCCGCAACACGAGGCTGTCGCCCTGGATCTCGACGCTCAGGCGATCACCGGCCTCAACGCCGAGCCGCTTGCGCGCCTCACTTGGCACGACGATCTGATGCTTGGTACTGACCTTGACGCTTAGCATGCACTGACCATACCAAGGACGACGAGCTCGGTCAATGGCGCGCTCACACCACCGGACCGGGCGCAGCCTCAGTGCGTTCGACGATCAGGGCATCGTCAAGGTCGTCTGAGCGCAGACAATGGCGTTCGCCAGTTGAGATCGGCCACCACGGGTGACTGCCGGATCACGACCCATGGGGCCTGAGGACCCTCGCCCAGCCGATGCTGCTGACAACAGCATTCCCGGGGCTGCGCCCGGGTTTGGGACCCGTTCCGAGCGCTGGCCGCGCTCGCGGCCCTACATTGCGAGCGTGAAGCACGCCTCTTGGAGGCGCTTGTGGCCCCAATACCCCGGATTCTGCTGGTGGGAGCAGCAGCGAGGCTGATTGGACCCGCCCGGCGGCATCGCCGGTCGACGAGCGAAACCGGACCGGCCCGAGCTAGGGCTTACCCCGGCTGCGCCAGCACCATGATCCGGATCTCGGTCATGTCCTCGATGGCCCAGCGGAGACCCTCGCGCCGTAGCCGCCCTCGCGGCCGAGCCGGGGCTCGCGTGTCGGCGGTCAGGCGCTGACCGGTTCCGTCGCGCGCGGGTAGGACCCAAGGATCCGGACCATCGTCGAGACCGCGCGAAGGCCACCGATGGCTGCGGCGTAGGCCGGATCGTCGGCAGCCGCGTCGACGTCGGCCCAGAAGACATACTCCCAGGCGGCGGTCCGGCTCGGTCGTGACTCGAGGGACGAGAGGTTGACCCCGCGCTCGGCGAACGAGCGCAGGGCGGCCAGCAGCGTCCCCGGCTCGTTGCGAACCGCAAAGGCGAGCGTGGTCCGCCGGGCTCCTCCGGGCGACCCGGTGAGTGGCGGGGCGCCCGGCGGCGCGATCACGAAGAACCGCGTCCGGTTGTCCGTATCACCCTGGATATCAGACGCCAGGACCTCCAGCCCGAACAGGCCCGCCGCACGCGGCGAGAGAACGGCCGCGGAACCCCGCTCCCCGGCCTCACTGATGATCCTGCCGGCGCCGGCGGTGTTGTACGTGGTGAGCGTGGTCCACGGCCGCGAGCGCAGAAACGCCTCGGCCTGGCCGAGCGCCTGGATGTGCGAGTAGACGCGGGCGATGTCGTCGAGGGTCTGGCCCGGCAGCGCGGCGAGGCAGAGTCGCACCGGCACCACGACCTCGCCGATCACCACCAGGTCATGCTCGAGGAGGAGGTCGAAGTTCTCGCGGACGGTCCCGTTGAGCAGGTTCTCGATCGGCAGCACACCGGACCCTGCCCGCCCATCGGTCACCGCCTGGAAGACATCGAGAAAGCTCCCGACCGCCTGGCGCGGGACGTCACCGAAGGCGGCGATGACGGCGTCCTCGGCGAACGCCCCCGGCTCGCCGGCGTAGGCGACGGGTCCGCCCGGTGGCGCGAGGATCGGCGACACGGACTCGCGCACTGGCGTGGGATCAGGCACGGACATGGGCTGGCGGTCGCCGCTGCTCACCCGGGTGCCGCTGCTACTGCTCGAACCAGGAGGTCGTGTCGTGGTGGCTCTGGTCCCGATCGAATTC
>JBDSJV010000084.1:0-10392 GCA_039917225.1 Candidatus Limnocylindrales bacterium | reverse complement strand
CGGCTGCACGCCGCGGCACGGGCCGAGGACGTCGACCTGGCGGACGGCATCTACGTCGGCTTGACCGGCCCGAACTACGAAACACCGGCCGAGGTCCGAATGCTCGCCGCGTTGGGGGGCCACGCGGTCGGCATGTCCACCGTCCTCGAGTGCATCGCCGCCCGATGGGCCGGCCTCGACGTGGTCGGCGTGTCTCTCGTCACGAACGCCGGCGCGGGCTACAGCGGCCAGCCGCTCACCCACGAGGAGGTCCTCGCGGCGGGTCTGGAAGCCGGACCTCGCCTGGCCCGCGTCATCCGGCGGTTCATCGCCGAGCTCGAGTAGCCCGCCAGATACGCCCCGGCTCGTTCAGTTCGTGCCCCGACCTGTGAGCGACAGGCGGTCTGACAGTCCGGATTTCGGGCTCGAGATGTCACGATCGGGACTCAGGGACCGATTCTGGGCCGGACCGTGCCGCCAGGCGACCGGAAAACGGCGGAATCCGGACCCGCAGTCCGAATTCCGGCACTTCGCTCCCAAATAGCGGACTGGCAGACCGCCCCGTGTAGCCGGCTCCGCTCCGTGTGGCCGGCCCCGCTCCGTGTAGCCGGCTCCGCTTGATGTGGCCGGCACGCTCGTGGCCTACCGCCAGCTCCGTCAGGCGTCGGTCCTGCGGCGGGGAGCCTCGGCGGTTTCGCGGTCTTCGGCAGGATCCAGTCCGGGCGACGCGCAGACGTAGTAGCGGAGCGGCGTTCGGCCCGTGTTCTCGACGCGGTGCGGCTGGCCCTCCTCGACGCGGATGCCCTTGAGTGGCTCGAGCGTCTCGGTTTCCGACCCGACCGTCACGACACCCCGTCCCTCGAAGACGACGATCGCGTGCTCGGCGCCCGGGTGTCGATGCCAGCTGTCGATGGCACCGGGTGCGACTTCGATCTCGCTGACCGTGAACGCGGCTGAACCGAAGTCGCCCGGGCGAGCGATGAGGCGCCGTCGGAACCCCGGGCTCTCGACGACCGTCGCATCGGCGGCGCGCCTGACCGGCTCGTCCGGCGAGTCCCATCGACGCAGCATCGTGCTGACCCGCCGGGGATCGGGATCGGTGGATGCCAGCAGGGCCAGGGCGTCGATCCCGGACTCGTTACGGACCCGGTGGTACTCGGCCGGCGCCTCGTAGAGAACGTCGCCGGTCCCAACCACGGTGCGGCGCTCGAGGGCCTCCCCGTGCTCGAAGACGAGTTCGCCACCCGCCACGAAGACGATGGTCTCGACGCCGTGGCGATGTGGTCCGATCTCGACCCCCGGGCCGATCCGGTCGAACTGGAGCCGGATCCTCACGACTGGACCGGTAGCTCGCGCCCCGCCGCTCGCGCGGCCTTCGCCTTGTCTGCCCAGGCCTCGAGGACGCGGTCCTTGTGTGGCCTGATCGGGCAGTGTCCGTCCCGGTTGCCCATCTCGTCGCAGTAGCCAAGGGGAACGCACTTGGGGGCGAGGAATGATCCGAGGAATGGGCTGACGCTGAAGATCTCGTGGCGGATCAGCTGGAAGAGGCGGCGGATCTCCCACTGGGCCATCGTGCACAGACGAAGCCCGGACATGTGGATCAGGGCCCGCAGGTTCGTGGTCATGACGAGGTTCGTGCGCGTGCCGTTGGGGAACACGAACCGGGCGTCTTCGCCGGGGATCCCCGCGGCGACGAGCTGCCCGTACAGCGCCATCGACGTCTCGACCTGGTCCTCGTACCGTTCCCGGAGCTCGGGATCCGCGCCGGCGATGGAGTGGGGGAGCATCGCGGCGGCGTCCTTGTAGGTCACGTACCGCTGGCTCTGCTGATCAAAGGCGACACCCGCTCGATGGCGCACCAGCTGGTGGGACAACGTCCGGGACACGCCGGTGATCCCGAAGGTGAAGACGATGTGCTCGATCGTGCTGCCGTGGCCCGACTCGATCACGCCGTTGATCAGGCGCTGCATCTTGGCGGTCTCGACCTCGCCTTCGATCGCGCGCCGGAAAATCTCCTCGGGCGGGAGCTCGGAGTAGCACGTCCGACAGGCCGTGTAGATCAGCGGGACGTAGTACCGCTCGACGATCTCGCGATCCGGGAAGAGCAGCGTGGCCTTCATCCCGAGATCGGCCCGCCCGGGGTTCTTCGGGATGCCCGTCTTCTCCCGGGGAGACGCGTCAGCGGTCATGGGCGGAGTCTAATCCGTCGGGGTGGGTGGCGCCGACATTCGCGCGGCGGCCGAAGGCGATGCTGCCGCGGAGGCAGCGGCCGCGTCTTCGAGGACATCCTCGAGATCGTCGAGGTAGCCAGACCAGTACGCCTCGTGGTCGTCCCGGATCGCCTCGTCCGCACCAGCCTCGGTCCAGCCGTCGTGCGCCAGCCCCAGGCGCGAACCGCCGGAATCGAGGGTCTCGAGGGTCCACGTCACCGTCGTTTCCTGCCGAGGATCGATATCCAGCCAGGCCCAGCGATGGGCAAAGCTGTGACCGGGATCAAGCGCCGTGATGAGTCCCTCCACGACGCTGCCGTCACCGAAGTCGAGTCGATACGGGTCCCCGATCGAGCCGACCGGGCTTGCATCGGTGAACCACTCCTCGACCCGCTCCGGGTCGGTCAGGTAGATCCAGACGAGGTCGGCTGGGGCCGGGGTGGTGAACCCAAGCCGGATCGGGGCAACGGTCGGGCTGTCCATCGAGTCCTCCCTGGACGCGAAACTCGCGTGGGCCCATGGTAGCCCCGCCGCAGCTCAGCCCGATTCTGATGTCCGCGGGTGGCCGGAGCGAAGTTCATCGATCGAGACGTCAAGGGCGTACGCGACCGCCTCGTCGAGGCTCATGACAGCTCCCTCGTTGCTGTATCGCTCGAACTCGTCGGGAGGCAGCATGGCGGCAACCTGTGGCCGAGCGAGGTTCTCGTAGGCAGCGTCGACGTAGCCCGCGAGTTCGGCCCCGGTCGCGGCTGTGAGGCGGCGGGCAGCACCCCGAATCCGGGCGGCGCGCGGCGCGTCTCCGTCCTCGGCGGCCTGGGACGAGAGGTCGTCGAACACGAGCGCGATCCCGGCGGCATCGCTCGCCTCCTGGAAGTGACGGAGTGCATGGCGCAGGATGGGGCGCGACTCGTCACGACGCCCGCGCCGGAGCAGCGAGCTCCCGAGCATGTGCAGGGACCAGGCCTCCATCGTCGCGTCGCCGACTTCCCGGAAGAGCTCGAGCGCATCGGCGAACTTCGCTCCACCCTGGTCCCCGGTCTCGCGGAAGTACTCCCGATTGCCCATGCCCCACAGGACGTTCGCCTGACCTCGGCGGTCACCCAGCTCCCGATACAGCGCGAGCGCTTCCTCCTGGGCACGCTGGCCCTCGTTCTCGGGATCGGCCAGGCGAGGATCCACCCTTGGGTCGTTGCCGACCGCGAAGGCGAAGGAGTAGTTGTAGAGGGCGTTGGCAATCTCCGATCGGTCGCCGATGGTCCGCCACAGGTCGAGCGCCTCCCGGTAGGCAGTCGTCATGGCCGGCAGTTCCGCCTGCCACCAGGAGACGCCGCCGAGTGCCTCCATCAGGCGCGCTCGCATGGCCGGATCGTCGTGGGACCAGGGCGCCGCGGCAATCGCCCCGAGCCGTCGCCGGGCCTCATACAGGTGACCGCGCTTCTGCCAGAACCGCCACATGCCGAATGCGACCCGGATGGCACAGTCGCCATCGCCAACCGTCGGCGCCCGGTCAAGCACCGCCCGGATGTTGTCGTGCTCGCGCTCCAGGAGTTCGAGCTCTGCGCGCTGCTCCGCGCTGGAGAGCCTGGGGGCCGTTCGCTCGACGAGGGCGAGGAACCAGCTCGTATGGCGCGCTCGAATCGCGGCAGCATCCGGGCGTCCGTCGAGCATCTCGGCGGCAAACTCGCGGATGGTCTCGAGCATGGCAAAGCGGGGTGGATCGGCATCCAGCGACCGGATCAGGCTCTGGTCGGCGAGGGCCATCAGTCCGTCGACGACGTCCCGCCCGATCTCGTCGGCGGGCCCGCCAATGGCCTCGCAGGCATCGAGATCAAAGCCGCCGGCAAACACCGACAGGCGATCCAGCAGCCGCCGGTCTGGCTCTTCGAGCAACTCATAGCTCCAGGCGATCGCGCCGCGAAGCGTCTGCTGCCTCACCGGGAGGTCCCGCGCGCCTGCCGCGAGGACATTGAGCTGGTGGTCCAGCCGCGCCAGGATCGCGTCCGGCGTCAGCAGCTTGATTCGTGCGGCGGCCAGCTCGATGGCCAGGGGCATGCCCTGGAGGCGCGCGCAGATGGCCGCGACCGCCGGGGCGTTGGCGTTGGTGACGGCGAAATCTGGTCGGACCGCGACGGCCCGGGCGATGAAGAGTCGGACCGCCTCAAAGGTACCGAGCTGGGCTAGGTCGATGGTTCCGCCGCCCTGCGCCTTCGCGTAGCCGCTCAACTGGCCGAGGTCGGGGGGGACGGGCAGACCAGGGACGGCGAACTCCTGCTCGCCGGAGACGTGGAGCGGCGCCCGTGACGTCGCCAGGACCTTGAGTCCCGGTGCGGCCCGCAGCAGCGCCGCCACGACCGGACCAGCGTCGAGTACCTGCTCGAAGTTGTCGAGCACCAGGAGGACGCTTCGCCCAGCGAGCCACTCGGTCAGGACATCCTGGCCGGAGCGCCCGCCGGTCTCGGCGAGCCCGATGACGGTCGCGATCCGCGATGCGACGAGCGATGGGTCGCGGACCGTTTCCAGTTCGACGAAGAAGACCCCGTCGGGAAATGCATCCGCGGCAGCGGCTGCGACCTGCAGCGACAGGCGCGTCTTGCCGGTTCCGCCCGGCCCGGTCAGGGTCACGAGTCGCCCAGCCCCGAGCAGCTCTCCGCCGCGAGCTAGCTCCGCCTCGCGCCCGACGAACGAAGTCAGCTGGGTCGGCAGGTTGTTGGGTCGAGCATCGATGGTGGCGAGAGGCGGGAACGTATCCCGCAGGCCCGGCGCGGCGAGCTGGAACAGGTGCTCGGGTTCGGACAGGTCCTTCAGCCGGTGCGCGCCGAGATCGACCAGGGTGAGCTCCGGCGCCAGGCCCCCGAGCGCCAGCGTGCGGGCGGAATCGGACACCAGGACCTGGCCACCGTGCGCCACGCCGGCGATACGCGCGGCTCGGTTGATCGCGAGGCCAACCAGGCTTCCGCCGGACAGGGTTGCCTCACCCGCGTTGATGCCCATCCGGACGCGCACCTGGGCGTCCGCCGGCCACGACTCAGCGTCCAGGGTCTGCTGCGCCGCTGCCGCGGCCTCGATCGCGTCCGGGGCGGTCCGGAAGACGACGAAGAAGGAGTCGCCCTCGGTACTCTGCTCCGCACCGCCGTGTGCCGCGAAGGCCCCTCGCAGGAGCGCCCGGTGCCGCTCGCGTAGTTCGGCGTAACGCTCGGTCCCGACCGCCTGCTCGAGGCGCGTCGAGCCCTCGATATCGGAGAAGAGGAAGGCAAGCGTCTCGCCCGACGCTGCGGTCCCCTTCGGGCCGGGATCCGTCATTGCGCGGGGGACGCGCGCGGACATCAGTGCCTGAGCGCCTCCGTCGCTTCCCGAAGGCGCGTGGCGACGCCCCGGAGGATCGCCAGCATCACCGTTGGGTTGGCGACCAGCGCAGCCTCGAAGTCCCAGGTCGCGATGGCGAGACATGTCGTCGGGGTCTCGGCGGCAACCCTCGCGTTGCGTGGTCGCCCATCGAGAACGGACAGCTCGCCAAAGAAGTCGCCGGGCCCCAGCCGTGCCAGCACGTTGCCGTCCTTCACGACGCGGACCGAGCCATCGACCACGACGAAGAAGCCCGTCCCGATCTCGCCCTCCCGGGCGATGACGTGGTTGACCGGGAACGAGACTTCCGTGGCTGCCCTGGCCAGCGCGGCCAGGCCATCGGCCCCGACACCGCGGAAGAGCGGGCAGTTCGCGAGTAGCGCAGATCGGCGGTCCGGGGGCAGAGTCACTGGTTCCTCCATGTTGCCCCGGATGCTGACCGCGGATGTGACACTCGTCAAGGCGCCACCAGCCAGCTGGGCCCCGTTCCGTTCGACGGGATGCATCGCGAGGATGCACAATCGGGGACACCCCGCGCCGACCGGACCTGAGGAGCACCCACCGCCATGGCCACCCGGGAAGAGATTGCCGAAGCGCTCGCCAGCATGACCCTGTTCGCCGATCTCAGCATGCCGCAGCTACTCGGCGTCGCCAGTCGATTCGAGGAGGCGTTCTTCGCCCAGGGTGATCGGATCCTGCGCCAGGGTCTGACCGGATCCGCGTTTTACCTGATCCTGGATGGAGAGGCAGCGGTCGTGGTCGATGGCGACCAGCGCGCGACGCTCCAGCGCGGCGACTTCTTCGGCGAGGTATCGATCATGCTCGGCGAGTCGCCGACGGCGGACGTGGTGGCCAGCCGGCCGCTCCGTTGCATCGCCCTCCCGGGTGCCGCTCTCGAAGCGTTCATGATCGAGCATCCTCGCGTGACCTACCGCATGCTCCAGGTCCAGTCGAGGCGCCTGCGCAACGCCAATCGCGCCCGAAGCTGAGCGGGACGATGCAGGATCCGCAGCGGCCATTCCCGCCCGGCCACTACCCGGTCATCGTCATCGGATCGGGACCGGGCGCGCTCCAGGTCGGATATGAACTCAAGCACTACGGGATCGGGCACGCTGTCCTGTCCGCGGATGAAGGGCCGGGCGGCATGTTCCGCCGCTGGCCGTTCTTCCAGCGATTGCTGTCCTGGACCAAGCCGTATGCCTCGGCCGAGCGCACGACGCGGGCCTTCGAGCGGTGGGACTGGAACAGCCTCCTCGCCTATGAGCCGGAGCTGCGCGGCCTCCAGACCGAATTCCTCGATGGCTCGTCGGACTTCCCGTCGCGCCCGGAGATGGAAGCCAGCCTGACGGCCTTTGCGGACCGCGCCGGCATTGCCGTTCGCTACGACTGTCGCTGGGAGTCGACGCGGCGCGACGAGACCGCCGACGGACCAAGGTTCACCCTCACGACTTCGGATGGTGAATACACCTCCGCCACCCTGATCCTTGCCGTCGGCGTCGCCCAACCATTCTCGCCGGCTACGCCGGGCATCGAGCTCGCGGTCCACTACGCGGATACCCGGGACGCCGAGAGCTATACCGGGCGGCGCCTGTTCATCATCGGCAAGCAGAATTCCGGGTTCGAGCTGGCATCCGGCCTGCTGAAATACGCCAGCCGGATCACGCTGGCCTCGCCGTCGCCGGCCAAGACTTCGGTCGAGACGCACTCGCTCGTCGGCGTTCGTGCACGATACGTGCAGCCCTTCGAGGACGCCGCGATGGGAGGCGGCGTGGACATCCTGGCCGCGTCCATCGATGGGCTCAGCCGGGTCGATGGTGGCATCCGGGTCGATCTCCGCCGCAGCGACAACGGGCTGCCGGTCTCGGTCGAGGCCGACGAGGTCATCTCCGCGACAGGGTTCACCTGTCCGCTGCTCGACCTGCCAGACCTTGGTGTTGCGACCTTCGGGCAGAGCCGGATGCCGGCCCAGACGGCCTTCTGGGAGAGCGCCACGGTCCCTGGGATCCACTTCGCCGGAACCATCACCTCGGGAGCTTCCGGACTCAAGAAGCACGGGATTCCCGGCTACTCGGGCGCCGTCCAGGGGCATCGCTACAACGCCCGGATCATGATCCGGCGCCTGGCCGAGCGCTCGTTCGGAATCGCGCCGCAGCGGCCCGAGATCGCCCTGTCCGGACTGATCGATCACGTGCTCGACGAGGTAACGAACGCCCCGGAGCTGTGGCATCAGAAGGCCTATCTCGCGAACGTCGTCTCGGTCGCTCCGGCGGACGGGATCCGCAACGAGGGCAGCCTGCCGCTGACGCACTTCCTCGACGCCGAGGGTCCGGATTCCGTTGCCATGACGATCGAGGCGGACGGGCACGGTGCGATCTACCCGGTGGCCTATGTTCGCCGTTCCGGCAAGGTCGAGGAGCATGCGCTCGAGCCGCATCCCCTTCACGACTTCTCGGGGACCCCGTACCGTCGCCAGGTCGCGGCAATCCTCGAGCTGATCGCTCCAGGAGCGTCGGCCGGGTGATCGCCGGCGTCCGCGCCGATGCGGCCGCCCTGCGCCGTCTCGAGGCAGCGGGGGCCAGGAGAGCCGCAGGCTCACGTCTACCGGCCCTGATCATCGAGTTCTTCGCCAGTCGCTGCTGCACCAACGTCATGGTCGGCGACCTGCAGACCCGCTGGGTCGACGATGCTCCGCGAGGCGCAGTCGATCTCGGCACCCTCGCCGGCGTGCAGCTCCTGGCTGACCCGCGGATTGCCGGGCTTCTGACCGACGCGGGCGCGACCCTCATCGAAACGGGTAGCCCGTTCCGACGATCCCTCGGCATCCGTCTCGATTCGCCTGAGCAGTGGCTCGCGTTCCTCGAGTCGCCGGCCGCGCGGCGAGGCCCGACCGCCAACGATCTCCCGACCAGCACGGCAGCACCAATCAACTACTGAGGTGACCACTTCGTTCCTGGCCGGGCTCTGACCCTCGCCGGAACTCTCTAAACGAGCAGGCGCGGGAACCGCTCGTCGGTCCGACGTTCGAAGAACGGCTCGCCATCGAGGGTCACCGCCAGGCGGAGGTCGATCCGGAAGTGCTCTGCGTCGCTCGACATCGTCCCGTCGACGTTCACGTTGATCCGGTGTCCGGCCCGCTCGAGCACATAGCGGACGACGCTGCGCATCTCTGCCGCCGCCGGCACGGCATCGCTCGCCTCGAGCTCGTGAGATTCGGCGCTGTAGAGACGACTCCCATCCTCGAGGATCGTGTCTCCTCCATCGTGGGTCGAGACCGTCACCGTGCCCGCCATGACGTCCTCGATGACCTGCCAGCGCGGGGCGTCGTCCGTTCCTCCACCGACCGTCTCGAGCTCGGCGGCTGACGTCACGAATGCCGGGACGGCCATGTCATCGGCGACCGGAGCGAGCGGGATTTCGAGGCGCGATGCCCCGATGCCGGCGACCGCGGAACCGTGGTGGATGGTCAGGAACCCCGGCTGCGGCGATGGCCAGATGACGGGCCAGCACGAGGACGCCACGGACAGTCGGAGCCGATGCCCCGGCTCAAACCGATACCCGGCCGATCGAAGCGGGATGCGGACGAGCTCCGGTTTGCCGGGGACGAGCGGTTCGGGTTCGGTGGGGCCGTGGCGATGCGTCAGGTTGAGCATGCCCATCGTGACCTGACGGGATGTCCCATCCGGCGCCACGTCGGACAGTCGAAGGACCAGGGTTGCCACGGGCATCGAGGCCGAAACCTCCAGCTCGGCAACGGCAGGCCCAAGGACGTGGATCGGCCCTTCGAGGGGCGCGGAGACGTAGACGGGCACGCCGATCTCATCCCGTCGAACGTCGCGTGCCAGGCCGTTCGGCGGGTGCCCGGCGCCCCACGACAGACCGCCACTCGTCCCGACCGTCGCACGATGGGCGAAGGACGCGCTCCCACGTTCGTCGGCCGCGCTCACCTCAAGGCGTCCGTGCAGCGGTCCGTCGCCACCGGCGAGCCAGAACGTCCGGTGCGAGACCTGGTCTCCCGGGTACGCCGACATCGCGCGCCACCGGCCGGGCCACTCTGCCGGGAAGGGCGCAGGCGGCGCGGCGTCGCGTTCGAACCAGGTCAACCCGGGTTCCTCCATGGCGCCATTCGCCTCGCCCTTCAGCCAGTGGTCGAAGAAGCGAACCATCTCGTGCAACCAGTCGAGACCGGGGCCCGGGTATGCCTCATCCGGGAAGGAATGGACCCAGTTCCCGACGATCGCGCGGCGAGGCGAGGAGCAGCGCTCGAGCATGCGGAAGACCGGGTCGACGTAAGAATCCATCCATCCTCCGAACATCAGGATGGCGGCCTCGATGCTGTCATACGACGGGGCCAGGGATCCCTGGCGCCAGTACGGACCGTCCGCCTGGTGCTGCAGCCACGGCACCAGCCAGACCGGCGTGCCCTCGAGACGACCACGCCAGGCGGCCAGCCAGTCCTCGCCGGGGCGCGCCGGCAGGGCCGGGAGCGCGTTCGATGCCACCTGGCTCACGGCGTATTGGGTCAACTCCGAGGCGGTTACGCAGCCGCCGACGTAGTGGACATCGTCCGTGTAGCGGTCATCGGTGGCGTACATCGGGACGATGGCTCGCAGGTGTGGCGACCGAAGCGCCGCGACCTGGATGGCCGTGAAGCCGCCATACGAGATGCCCCACATCCCGATCCGCCCGGTGCACCACGGCTGGGCCGCGAGCCACTCGACGGCGTCATAGCCATCGCGGGTTTCGTCGGCGGTGTACTCGTCAAGGGCGATGCCATCGGATCGACCCGTGCCCCGTACGTCTAGGCGGCATAGGACGTAGCCGCGCGCCGCAAGGTACCGGCCGCGCGCCTCGTCCGCATTGG
>JBDSJV010000083.1:0-3714 GCA_039917225.1 Candidatus Limnocylindrales bacterium | reverse complement strand
GGCTGCCGCGCCGCTGATGGCCCGCGATGGCCGCGCGGTGCTGCTCCTCGAGGGCGGTGGCCCCGAGGCGCTCGTGGCAGCCGTTCTCGGTGGCGTCGGCGCAGGGTACCGCCTGGCGGATGCGCGTCTCGGGGATCCGGAGGGCGAGATCGGCGGGATCGTGGAGTTGATCCCTCCCGGGGCTGCCGTTCCGCCCGGTCCCCGGACGCGAGCGGGTCGCGCGCTGGATCCGGAGGCCGGAAGCTCGGGTGACCCGGAGATGGTGCCGGGCCCAGGCCTGTTCTCGCCGCCGGAACGCGTGGATGCCCGGCCCTTCTCCGCGACCGAGGCGGGTCGGACGATCACCGAGGTGGCAGTCGAGGTCCTCCGGCAACGTGGTGAGCCGGCGCGCCACGAGCGACTCCTCGGCGAAATCCTGCTCGGCCTCGACCAGGCCGGCCACCTGCGCCGCCTCCTGGCCGCCTCGGCAACGGACCCGGCCGCACCAGCGTCCAGCGCGGCGACCGATCGAGCGGGCGCCGCCGAGCCGATCGAACGAGTCCTTGCCCTGATCAGGGACGAGCTCTCCGGACCGGGCCAGCATCGCGTCGCGGAGGTGGCGCCGGGACGCTGGTGGCTGACGGCGCGGCGCGACCTCGATGGCGCAGCGGTCCCGCTGGCGGATCGCGTTGAATGGGCCGTCTACAGCCTCCTGTCGACCTCTGGTCCGCTCGATGAGCCGGCGTTATACGAGCGAGTGGCCGCCCTCTTCGCGGGCCACGATCTGCCGGATGGGGACCTCGTCCGGAGTTGCCTGGCGAGCTACCGCAGCCCCGCCGCCACGAGCGAGCGGCTGATCACCGGCGACGACGTACGGCGCCGCACGACCGAGCACACGGAACTCCTGGCTCGCCTCGCCGACGCGGGCCACCGTCTCGGGATGAAGGTCTGGCTCGGGCGCCGAGAGCAGGGTCGCCGGTTCGGCGCGGGCACCCTCGGCGAACTGCTGCGCCCGAGCGAGCGGACCGCGTGGCTGCCCGGTATCGCTCGCGGTTCACTCGAGGATCTCGAGGAGGTCGATTGCATCTGGTACGGCCGGGGCCGGACCGCGTTCCTGTTCGAGGTCGAATGGACTGCGATGCTCGGGGAGGTCCTGCTCCGCCGTCACTCGCGGATCGCCGCCGACGGTCGGCTCGTCCGCTTCCTCGCCGTCGCTCCGGAGCGCGCTGACCTCATTCGCCACAAGCTCGAGGCCTCGCCGATCCTGAGCACTGCGATCGAGGCCGACAACTGGCACATCGTGCTGTGGCCGCACCTCATCTCGTGGCTGACATCCGAGCCCCTCGACCTGGCCGGGCTGGAGCGATACCTGGGCCTCGAGCCGGCCGTCGAGCGGCGCGGTCAGCAGCTCGGCCTGTTCGCGCCGCCCGAAGGGCGACCCTAGCCGCCGCTCAGGAGTCGAAGCCGATCCCGATCGCATCGAGGGCGCTTAGCACGACACCGCGGCGTCCCTCGCGCTCATCCGCGAGCGCCAGCTCCCGTTGGACCGTCTGGACCGCCAGCCAGCGGGCCGGCTCTGGCGGGAACGGAAAGGGCGACGACCGGACGATCTCGAGCTGGAGCCGATCCGAACCCGGATCGAGCAGCATGTCCCGGACGACGGTGCCGGCCCAGCGGGACGCACCGACGCCCAGCCCCGTGTAGCCGATGGCATAGGTCAGGCGTCCGCCGAGGGACTGGCCGAAGGTGACCATGAATCGACTGGTCGTGTCGATGGCGCCGCCCCACCGCCACGGGAACCCGAGGCCGTCCAGCTGCGGGAACGCCCGGAAGAAGTGCGCCTCGAGGCGCTCGAACGACGCTGGACGCTGATCGAGGCTGGGCTCGACGCGGTTCCCGGCGTGGTAGATGGCGTCGTAGCCGCCCCACAGGATCCGGTTGTCCGCGGTCAGCCGGAAGTAGTGGAACTGATTGCCGGCGTCAGAGACGCCCATCCGCCGACCCCAGCCGATTGCTGCCAGCTGGTCGGCGCTGAGCGGCTCCGAGACCAGCACGTAGTCGTAGACCGGGACGTAGAGGCGCTGCAGGCGCCCGAGCCAGCCCGAGTAGGCCGATGTGGCCACTACGACGTGCTGGGCCCGCAGCGTCGCTCCATGCGCCGTCTGGATCTCCACCGATCCGGCCCGGCGTTGGACGCCCGTCACGCGGGTCTGCTCGTGGACGATCGCTCCGCGGCGCAGCGCGGCGTGCTTGAGGCCACGGGCCAGCCTGGCCGGATCCAACATCACCGTCTGCTCGGGACCCTCGCGGACGCCCGCCAGGAAGATCGGCGAGCGAATCTCCTCGGCCAGCTCGTCGCGATCGAGGAAGACGGCCGAGGGACGGTACTCGGCGGCCATCTCGACGTAATCCTTGAGCTCGTCCACCTGGTACGGCTGATCGGCGACGCTCATCGAGCCCGTTCGCTCGAGGGCGCAGTCGATGCCCTCGGAATCGATGAATCCGGCCAGCTCGGCAAGGTTCTGGCGACCTTCCGCCTCGAGCGCGCGGATCTCGCCCGGGAAGTGGGCCAGGCCGTTGGCGAGGCCGTGGGTCAGGGAGGCATCGCAGAAACCGCCGTTCCGACCCGACGCCCCAAAGCCGACTCGCTCCATCTCCAGGACGGTGACCCGGAGGGCAGGATCCGCCTCCAGCAAGCGGATGGCGGTCCACAGCCCCGTGAACCCTCCGCCGATGATGGCGATGTCGGTGCGCGCCCTGCCCGACAGGGCCGGCTCAAGTGGATCCGGCGCTCCGGCGAGCCAGAAGCTGGCCTCGGCGTCGGCGGTGCTTCGAGTCTGAGCAGCCATGGGGCAATCCTACCGGGCGCGCTGGACATCGGTCCTCCGCGTCGGCTCGTGGCTGCGCATCAGCCGCGCGATCGCCTGTCAACCGGCGGAATCCGCATCGTCGAGACCTGTGACCAACGAATCTCGCGTTGACGCTCGACGAGGGCCTGTGGCACGATTACGGTCCCATTCCGCCAACTGAAACAAGGTGGTACCGGGCGCTGCGTGAACCGCGCACGCTCGACGTTACCGCCGGAGGCATCATGACCAGCCCCACCAACGCGCCCAGGCCGATTTCCCGCGAGCGTCAGCTCGAGCTCTACCGGCGGGCGATCAAGACGCTGCCCGGCGGCACCAACTCGAACTTCCGGGCGTGGGGCGAGGACACCATCTACGTCGACCGCGGCAAGGGTGGCAAGGTCTGGGACCTCGATGGCAACGAGTTCGTGGATCTCCGGATGGGGTACGGCCCGGTCATCCTCGGCCACGGGGACGAGCGAGTGGACGACTACGTCAACGAGCGGATGCGCCGCGGCGTCAGCTTCTCGCTGACCAGCGAGGACGAGGTCCGCGCCCTCGAGCTGCTGTGCGAGCTGACCGGCTGGGTGGATATGGCCCGGATGACCGTTTCCGGGACGGAAGCCACGATGCACCTGATGCGGCTCGCCCGGGCCTTCACCGGTCGGGACAAGATCGTCAAGTTCGAGGGCCAGTACCACGGCCTCCACGACTACGCCCTGATCAGCGTCTCGCCCAACAACATGGCCGACCTCGGCGATCCGGACAATCCCGTCGGGCTCGCCTGGGGCAGGGGCATCCCCGAGGTCGTGGCCAGCACGATCATCCCGGCCCGCTTCAACAACATCGAGCGGCTGCGCCGCCTGTTCGAGCGACAGGGCCACGAGAT
>JBDSJV010000082.1:0-4356 GCA_039917225.1 Candidatus Limnocylindrales bacterium | reverse complement strand
GCGAAGTTCCGCGCCTCTCGACGGATCTGGTGGAAGCTGATGACGGAGCGCTACCACGCCGAGAACGAGCGCTCGACCTGGATGCGCTTCCACACCCAGACCGCCGGGGTGTCGCTGACGCCACAGCAGCCGCTCAACAACCTGACCCGGGTCGCCACACAGGCCCTCGCCGCCGTCCTCGGCGGCACGCAATCGCTGCACACGGACGCCTATGACGAGGCGCTCGCCGTCCCGACCGCCGCCGCGGCACTGCTCGCGCTTCGCCAGCAGCAGGTCATTGCCGAGGAGACCGGCGTTGCCTCGGTCGTCGATCCGCGTGGCGGATCGTGGTTCGTGGAGTCTCTGACCAACGAGGTCGAGCGTGAGGTCTGGCGCTACCTCGACGAGATCGATCGGCGAGGCGGCATGGTTGCCGCGATCCGCGAAGGGTACCCACAGCGCGAGATTGCCGACGCCGCCTACCGGTTCCAGCGCGAGTTCGACGCTGGTGAGCGCCGGATCGTCGGTGTCAACGCCTATGTCGATGCCAACGAGGTCACGACGGTCCCGGTCCTGGCCGTTCCGCCGGGTTCACAGGAGCGGCACCTGGAGCGCCTCGGGCGTGTCCGCCGAGAGCGTGATGCCTCGGCCGTCGAGGCGGCGCTGCGCGGACTCCGCGACGCGGCCTCCCGGCCAGAGTCCAGCGATTCAAACCTGATGCCGCATTTCATTCGGTGCGCCGAGGCCTACGTCACCCTGGGCGAGCAGTGCTCCGTACTCCGCTCCGTGTTCGGGGAGTACCGCGAGCCCGTGGCGGTCTGAGACCTGGAGCAGGAAGTCGAGAAGGAGGCCCCGGCGTGTACCAGAGCGCGATGGAATTCCTCGAGGAGGAGCGTGAGGCATGGCGGCCGTTCGAGGCCCTCGCCTCGATCCCGGACGACCGAATGGACGTAGCAGTCGAAGGAGCACACGGCTGGTCCGCCCGGGATCTGATGGCGCACCTCGCCGCCTGGCAGGGCTGGGCACTGGCGGTCGCCAAGGATCTGGCGGTCGGCGAGAAGAGCGGCGCGGCAGCACGCCTCGATGCGCTCTGGGAGGAGCGCGGCGATGCGCTCAACGAGGACATCGCCACCGAATGGCGGGCCCTGCCGCTTGACGTGGTCCGCGAGCGTTTCGCGAGCATCCCGGGCGAGCTTCGCGGCCACCTGACGGTCGTGCCCGAGTCGCGCTGGGTGAAACACCCATCCAACCTCCAGACCTTCATGGATGAGACCATCGATCACTACGCCGATCACATGACGGAGCTCGCGGCGGTCCTGGAAGCCGCTGGGTGAGCGAACCCGGAGCGGGCGGTCTGCCGTCCGGCACAGGACTGGCCGACCTGCTCGCGGCTCTCGCCGAGGCGCAGCCGGGCTGCAGTTCGACGCAGACTGGGTCGGCGACGACCTGGTCCATCGGCGGAACGGTGTTCGCTGTGCTCGACGCTGGCGTGGCCGAGTTTCGGCTGGATGTGCCTGTTGCCGCCGCGGCGCGGCGAACTCCTGACACCTCCGCTTCTCCGCGCGGCGAGGAGTGGGTCGCATTTCGTCCCGCCTTGATGGATCAGCAGGCCGCGGATCGAGCGACCGCCTGGTTCCAGGCGGGGGTTCGGCGCGCCACTCACTGAGCGACTCCATCGGGCCCGAGGGGCACCGGACACCAAACGACCCCGGCGGAACCGGGGTCGTTTGGCTGGAGGAGCTGAAGATCGAAGGAAGGTCGCTCGTCGGCCGCGTCGGCGGCCTGAGCGTCAGGATCCGGCGGGAGTCGCCTTCGCGTAGGCGTCGAGACCGAACTGGGCCTCGAGCTGTTCCGCCGGCCGGAAGCCAACGACGCCCATCGGCTGCTTGCCGGGGACGAAGAAGGCCACCGTTGGCAGGCTCATGATGTTGAACGCCCGCTGTGTCTGGGGGTTCGCATCGACGTCGACCTTGACGACCTCGATGGAGCCTTCGTACTTCTCGGCGAGGCGCTCGAGTTCCGGGGCGACCATTCGACACGGCCCGCACCAGGCGGCCCAGAAGTCGACGATGACTGGTTTTTCGGACTTGAGGACGAGTTCTTCGAACGTCGCGTCCGTGGCGTGAGATACCGCCATCGGTTAGTCCTTTCTCCCGCCGTGCGGGTGCGTGGTTCGTCCGCTCAGCGGCCGATGGTCTGGATGAGGCGGTAGGCCTCGAGGACCCGTGGATCCGCGAGCCGGTAATAGACGGTGTTGCCTTCGCGTCGTGATACGACCAACCCGGCCGACCGAAGGACGGCAAGGTGCTGGCTCATGTTCGGGACCTGGCACCCAACGACTGACGAGAGATCGCTGACCGATACCTCGCCGTCCGCCAGGGATTCGAGCACGCACAGGCGCTTCGGATCTGCCAGGGCGCGGCCGATAATGGCCGTTCGCTGGTAGGCATCCTCGGTGGTCGGTGCGTGTGTCGTTGCCATGTCGAAGTGAAGTATTGCAGTGCTTGCGCAATTACGCAAGTAACCCTGGTTACATTCGGCTCAGCCGGTATGCTCCGCGCATGCCACATTCGGATCTGGTCGACCTGGCCGCCATTCAGGCCGCCCGCGAGGTCATCGCGGGTCGCGTGCATCGCACGCCGATCCTGAGTTCGGCGGCGGCCGGATCCCAGGTGGCAGCGCGGACCGGGGTACGGCTGGCCGGGGGTCGGATCTACCTCAAGGCGGAGCATCTTCAGAAGACCGGTTCGTTCAAGCCGCGCGGCATGACGGCACGTGTCGCAGCTCTCACCCCCGAGGAGCGGACTCGGGGGATCATCACGGTTTCCGCGGGTAACGCTGCCCAGGGCTACGCATACGCGGGGTCGGCACTCGGCGTACCTGTGACGGTCGTGATGCCCGCCGCCGCCGTGCGCTTGAAGGCCGAGGCGGCGGCCGGGTACGGCGCACGCGTCGTCCTGGAGGGCGACGACTTGACCGCTACCTTCGCGGCGATGGATCGGATCCGCGACGAGGAGAACCTCGTATTCTGCCACCCATACGATGACCGGGAGGTCATCGTCGGTCACGGATCGGTCGGCCTGGAGATCATCGAGGACCTGCCCGAGGTCGATGTCGTTGTCGTCGGGATTGGCGGAGGTGGGTTCATCTCCGGGGTTGCCACCGCGGTCCGCGCCCTGCGACCGGCGATCCGCGTCTACGGCGTGGAGCCGGTGGACAGCAACGCCGTTCAACTTGGGCTTGCCGCTGGCTCCCCGGTTCCGATCCAGCCCAGGAGCGTCGCCGATGGCCTGAATGCGCCGTTCGCCGGCGCCCTGACGCTGCCCATCGTCCGTAATATGGTCGATGACGTGGTCCTGATCGACGATCGAACGATCCTCGCGGGGCTTCGCTTCGCCATTGAGCGAATGAAGCAGGTGCTCGAGCCCGCGGGAGCTGCCGCACTCGCCGCCGTCCTGACCGGGCGCATTCCGCTTCGCAACGGGGAGACGGTCGCGGTGATCCTGTCCGGCGGAAACGTCGATCCGGCGCGTCTCGGCCAACTCCTCGCCGATGCGGGCCCGCTGGACTGAGGTCCGCCGCCGGGCCTGTCCCGCTAGTCGATGCCAAGCTCGGTCAGGCGATCGTCGTCGATCCCCATGTGATGCGCCAGCTCGTGGATCACGGTGATCCGGACCTCCTGTGCCAGGGCATCCGGATCGGGGAAGTCGTCCATGAGCGGCATCCGGAAGAGGGTGATCCGGTTCGGGACCATCAGCCAGTCGGCCTGGAACTCGGTCCGGGGCACGCCCTCGTAGAGGCCGTACAGGTCGTCGTCCAGGGTCAGCCCGTTGTCCAGCAGCTGATCGTCCGAGGGCCAGTCGTCGATGACGATCGCGACCTCGCCGAGCGCTAGGCTGAACGGCTCCGGGATCGACGCGATGGCCCGATCCACGAGCCGATTGAATCCGTCGGGCGTGGAGCCCTCGAACGTGCGCCGCCCTCGCTGTTGCTTGGCCATGCCCGCATCGTAGCGGCATCGGCCGCCGCCGCGGGGAGCGGGTAGGATGCGCCGCATGAAGGTCGTCTATACCGCCGGGCACCTGAGCCACGACGTCACGCACGAAACGTACCTCGGGATGCCGGTACCGGCGAACGAGGTCCCGGAACGCGCGGAGCGCATCCGGACCGCGCTCGAGGAGGACGGCGGATTCGATCTGGTCGCGCCGACCGA
Source organism: Candidatus Limnocylindrales bacterium (assembly GCA_039917225.1). GTDB lineage: Bacteria > Chloroflexota > Limnocylindria > Limnocylindrales > CSP1-4 > UBA5189. The sequence goes on along the minus strand of JBDSJV010000082.1, from coordinate 164 downwards.
GCACGGGCTTGACCCGATCCTGGCCGTCCATGACGAGGGGTTCGTCCGGTTCGTCGAGACGGCCTGGGCCGACGCCGAACGCCAGGGCATCGACCGTTCGTTCCTCGTGGCTGACACGTACCCGGCACGAGCCATGTTCGAGGGCATGAGCGATTCGGCCATTG
>JBDSJV010000081.1:0-9034 GCA_039917225.1 Candidatus Limnocylindrales bacterium | reverse complement strand
CTCCTCTTCCTTGCCGAGTGGCTCCTCGGGTCGATCGGCTGGGGCGTCCTCCTGGGGACCCTCGCGCTGCTGGACCTCGCGTTCGTCGCGGTCGTCGTCGCGCTCGGGGTGCTGGGCAGCCGGATCGCGCGGGATTTCCTGGTCGCGCTCCTGGCAGCCCTCGCGGTGGCAATCCTGTTGCTGCTCCTCCCGACCGACCCACGGGTCGGCGTCGGCCTTGGACTCTTCGTCCTGCTGGTCGCCTGGCCAATCCTGGTCGGCCTCGGCGTCGGCCGGACCGGCATCGATACCGATGCCCTCAAGCAGCGCTTCTATCCGGTCCAGACCATCGAAACCACGAAGGAGACCATCGAGTGGGTGCGCGAACGGACGCCGCTCGGACGGAAGTCCTAGCAGCCCGCGACGGGCTTGAGACCGAGGTCGTTCGCCTCGAGGCGGCCGGCCGCGCCGCCGCGGACATCCCTGCCCGCCTCCGCAAGGATCCGGTGATGGTCGGTGGTGCCGCTGCTGGTGCCGCCTTCTTCCTCCTCGGTGGGCCGAAGCGGATCCTCCGAGGAGCGCGTCGAGCTGTCTTCGGGGCTCCGGCCCCGATGCCAAAGTCGATGCTCCCGGATGAGATCGAGGCGGTCCTCCAGAAGCTCGGGCCTGACGGCGATCGGGTGCGCGGGATCCTCGAGCGTGAGTTCGCGCGATTCGTCGATCAGAAGTCGTCGAAGGTGCGCGAGCGCGACCTGACGGGCATGGCCAGCGGGCTGCTCTCCAACGCCCTCGGCCCGGCCTCGGTGCGGCTGGGTCGTCAATTCGCCGAACGACTCTTCGATCCGGACGGCCCATCGTTCGCCGACGGCCTGCGCAAGGCCCGAGCCCGGATGGAAGCGACGCCGTCCAGCGCCCCGAAAGATTCCACCGGCTGAAGCGGATCACCCGGCACAACCGCCGCGGAGACCGCTATCCTCGCTCCTGGGCGAGTGGCGAAATGGCAGACGCGCCGGCCTTAGGAGCCGGTGTTCCGTGAGGGACGTGTCGGTTCGACCCCGACCTCGCCCACCACTTCAGCGCCGCGGTTCCGGGCGCCGGGGCCCGCCCCCGTATACTTCGCGGCGATGAACAGCACGATCACGCCCGCACCTAGGAGTTCGGTCCTCGTCCGTTTCGAGCTGCCGCCGGAGACTCTGTCGGCCGCCCTGGACGAAGCCGTCCGGCACCTCGCCCGACGCACGAAGATCCCCGGCTTCCGGCCCGGCAAGGCCCCGCGCGCCGTCGTGGAGCGGACCGTCGGATCCGCGGCCGTCCTCGACGAGGCGCTCGACCATCTCGTTCAGCGAGCGTATCGCGACGCGATGATCGAGCACGACATCACGCCCCTCACCAACGCCGAGATCGAGATGGAGCAGGCGGAGGAGGGCAAGCCTGTCGTTTTCACGGCGACGGTCCAGGTGCATCCCGACGTCAAGCTGGGCGACTACGCCAACGTCCCGTTCAAGCCCGAGATCGAGGAGATCGACGAGCCCAAGATCGACAAGGTGATCGAGGAGCTGGCTGATCAGAACGCGACGCTGGCGCCGGTCGAGGACCGCGGTGCACTGGAAGGCGACTACGCGGTCATCGGCTACGTCGGGACGCGCGACGGCGTGCCGTTCGAGGGCGGATCGACCGATCGGATGCCGCTGATCCTGGGCCAGGAGCGGCTCATCCCGGGGTTTGAGGCGAACCTGATGGGTCTCGAGCCAGGCGGTTCGACGGCCTTCGATATCACCTTCCCTGATGACTATCAGGAAACGTCGCTCGCCGGTCAGGTTGCCCACTTCGCGGTCGACATGCACGAGCTCCGCGTCAAGGTCCCGCCGACCGTGGATGACGAATTCGCCCGGTCCATGGGCGCCTTCGCCGATCTCGCGGCACTTCGGGTCGAGATCGCCGCCCGCCTCGCCCGGAACGCCCTGGATCGGGCGCGGCACGAGTTCTCCGACAAGATCATCGAGTACGCCGTTGCGAACGCGACCCTCGAGCTGCCCGACATCCTCGTCGACCAGGAAGTCGAGGTCATGCATGACGAGTTCCGCGCGTCGCTGGCCCGGCAGGGGATCACCGAAGAGGCCTACCTGAAGGTCGTCGACAAGGCTGAGTCGGACCTCCACGCCGAATTCCGACCCAGCGCAGAGAAGCGGGTCCGGGTCCTGCTGGTGCTGTCGAGGATCGCCGAGCAGGAGGGTGTCTCGATCTCCGAGGCCGAGATCGAGGCCGAGGTCGAAAAGGCCCGGACTCGATATGGACGCGAGAAGAAGACCATTGCGTACTTCGAGTCCGCGCGCGGCCGTAGCTTCATTCGGAGCACCCTTCGGCGGAGCCGCGTGGTGGAACAGCTCGTGGATCGCTGGCTGGCCGCGCACCCGGAGCATCCGGCCCTGCCGCACCTCGAGGATGACGCGCCCTCAGGCGTCAACTCGGCTTCCGCCGAGGCCAACGCCTCCATCGATGCCATGGGCCCGGGGTCCGTGCTCGAGCCCGAGGCCGAACCGGCCTCGGCCGGCTGACCAGCCCAACGTTGCAGCAGGAGCCAACCATGCTCGTACCGATGGTGATCGAGTCCTCCAGCCGGGGGGAACGCGCATACGACATCTACTCGCGCCTGCTAAAGGAGCGGATCATCTTCATCGGTGACGTGATCGAGGATCACCTCGCCAACCTCGTCATCGCCCAGCTCCTGTTCCTCGAGTCAGAGGACCCCGAAAAGGACATCAGCCTGTACGTGAACTCGCCGGGCGGGGTCATCACGGCCGGGCTCGCGATCTACGACACGATGCAGTACCTGCGGGCGCCGGTCAGTACCATCTGCCTCGGTCAGGCGGCGTCGATGGCGGCGGTGCTCCTGGCTGCCGGAGCCAAGGGTAAACGCTATGCCCTGCCGCACAGCCGGATCATGATCCACCAGGGATCGGGAGGTTTCCGGGGGAATGCACCCGACGCCGTGATCCAGATGCGTGAATGGGAGCACGTCGTCCAGATGAACCACCAGATCCTCGCCCGCCACACGGGGCAGACCATCGAGCAGATCGGCAAGGACACCGATCGTGACCGGTTCATGTCGCCTGAGGAGGCGAAGGACTATGGCATCATCGATGCGGTGTACAACGCTCAGGGGTCTTCGCTGATCTCGCAGGCCCACGACGCCGGGCTGGCCGGCGGTGAGGGCAGCAAGGTCGTTCCAGCCCCTGCCGCGGAGACGAAGAAGTCGAAGGGTTGACGCCGGCGCCGGGCCGGGGCAACCTGCGACGAACGCACGAGGCACGCGAGTGAGCACGACGAGCACGACTTCCAAAGGCCCCAAGGTCCCGTACCGCTGCTCGTTCTGCGGGAAGAGTCAGGAGCAGGTCCGGAAGCTGATCGCTGGCCAGGGCGTCTACATCTGCGACGAGTGCATCAACCTCTGCCAGGAGATCATCGACGAGGAGCTGCTCGAGCAGCCCAAGGCCAAGGCCAGCTCGACGAAGCTGCCGAATCCGCGCCAGATCACCTTCTCGCTCGACCAGTACGTGATCAGCCAGGAGAAGGCCAAGAAGGTCCTCTCCGTAGCTGTGTACAACCACTACAAGCGCGTCAACGCCGGCCATACGATCGACGATGTCGAGCTCCAGAAGTCCAACGTCCTGCTCGTCGGCCCGACTGGTTCCGGCAAGACACTCCTCGCCCAGACCCTGGCGAGGGTGCTCGACGTGCCGTTCTGCATTGCCGATGCGACGTCGCTGACCGAGGCCGGGTACGTCGGCGAGGACGTCGAGAACATCCTCCTCCGCCTGATCCAGGCCGCCGATTTCGACGTCGCTCGGGCCCAGCGCGGAATCATCTACATCGACGAGATCGACAAGATCGCCCGCAAGGCCGACAACCCGTCGATCACCCGTGATGTCTCGGGCGAGGGCGTCCAGCAGGCGCTGCTCAAGATCCTCGAGGGGACGGTCGCCAACGTACCGCCGCAGGGCGGCCGAAAGCATCCCCACCAGGATTTCATCCAGATCGACACCACGAACGTCCTGTTCATCTGTGGTGGCGCGTTCGATGGGTTGGAGAAGATCGTCGAGGAGCGTGTCGGCAAACGGGCGATCGGCTTCGGATCGGAGGCAGCCCCTTCGGTGACGGAGCGCGCTCAGATCCTCCAGCAGCTCATGCCTGAGGATCTCCTCAAGTACGGCCTGATCCCCGAGTTCATCGGCCGCCTGCCGGTCCTGGTGACCCTCTCGGCCCTGACGGAGGAGGACCTCATGCGGGTCCTCATGGAGCCCAAGAACGCGCTGGCCAGGCAATTCCAGCGCTTCCTGTCCCTCGACAAGGTCGAGCTGGTCTTCACGCCGGGGGCGGTGCGGGCTGCGGCCGATGTCGCGGTTGCTCGAAAGACCGGCGCTCGCGCGCTGCGCTCGATCCTGGAGGAAGCGCTGCTCGATGTGATGTTCGACATCCCGGAGCGCTCGGATATCCGGAAGTGCATCGTCACCGAGGAGACCATTCGCGACCGGCGGGCTCCGCTCCTGCTGACCAAGAGCGATGTCGACAAGGGCGTCGACGAGACCAACTACGAGTCCTGGCTGGCCGAGCAGGGCGCGAGCGCCTGACGGAGTCCCGGGAGCCGGCGGTCGGCTCGGGAGCCGGCGGTCGGCTCGCGAATCGCGTCTGGACCCCGTGCTACACTCCCGCCTTCACGGCAGGGACCGGGAAGAGTAGGGCCGGGTCGGCCATCCAGCGAGCGCGGGACGGTGCAAGCCGCGCAGGTACGACGGACCCGAAGGTCGCTCGCGAGCCGTGCGGTTGGCGCCCGATAGCGCGCCATGAGGAGGCCCGGGTGCTGCGTCCGCGATGAGCGGGTCGTGCCGGTCCTCGAACCAGCAGGTGGTACCACGACCTCGTTCGTCCGCTGGACGTACGGGGTTGATGATTCTCCGCCGGTCCGCGTCGGGACACCGACCAGCCCAGGGGAACCAGGAGGCACGATGACCGGACACGAGCTTGCGAAGGCCTATCAGCCCGCGGACTTCGAGGGGGCGATCTACGAGCGCTGGCTCGCAGCCGACGTCTTCGCGCCTGACGGCCAGGGATCCCGTGCCGATGCGACCCGGCCGCCATTCGTGATCATCCAGCCACCCCCGAACATCACCGGTGCTCTGCACCTTGGCCATGCCCTGACGTCCACGGTCGAGGACCTGATGATCCGGCACGCCCGGATGTCCGGGCGGCCAACGCTTTGGCTTCCGGGTCTGGATCACGCCTCGATCGCCGCGCAGTACGTCCTCGACCGGATCATCGCGGCGGACGGCCAGACGCGCGAGGAGCTCGGGCGCGAACGCTATCTCGAGCGGATGTGGCAATTCATCAACACGACGCGCGAGGTGATGCTCGGCCAGCAGCGCCGGATCGGTGCGTCGCTCGATTGGGGCCGACTTCGGTTCACGATGGACGACGTGTCGTCCCGGGCGGTCCGGACCGCGTTCGCGCGGCTCTACCGCGATGGCCTCGCCTACCGGACCGAGGCCCTGATCAACTGGTGCCCCGGCTGCCGGACGAGCGTCAGCGATCTCGAGGTGATCCCGACGGAAGAGACGGGTTCACTCTGGACACTCCGTTACCACCTGCTGGACGCCAGCGGGGACCCGTCCCCCGACTCGTGGATCAGCGTCGCCACGACTCGTCCCGAGACGATTCTCGGCGACACGGCGGTCGCGGTCCACCCTGACGACTCGCGCTACACGGCGTTCGTCGGTCAGACCGTCCGGATCCCGTTCGTCGAGCGCGACGTTCCGATCATCGCTGATGAGGCGGTTGATCCCGCATTCGGGACTGGCGCCGTCAAGATCACCCCGGCCCACGACAAGACCGACTACGAGACGGGACGCCGGCACAACCTGCCGATGCTCACGATGCTGGCCGACGATGCCACGATCAACGATCTTGGCGCGGGCTACTCGGGTATGGATCGCTACGCGGCGCGGAAGGCGATCGTGCAGGACCTCGCCGCTCGCGGAGACCTCGAGACCGAGCAGCCGCACGAGATGCTCATCGGGCGATGCCAACGCTCGAGCGATGTCATCGAGCCGCGCCTGAAGACGCAGTGGTTCATCCGAACGGCGCCGCTGGCTGCGGCAGCGCTCGAGGCAACGCGGTCCGGGACGACGAAGATCGTCCCGGCCCGATTCGAGAAGGTCTGGGAACACTGGATGACCTCGATCCACGACTGGAACGTGAGTCGCCAGCTCTGGTGGGGCCATCGAATCCCGGCCTGGTATTGCCCCGACGGTCACGTCACCGTGTCCGAGCTCGAGAGAGGTCCGGCCGGCTGCGCCGAATGCGATCGGCCGCTCGCTGAGCTGGTCCAGGACCCCGACATCTTTGACACCTGGTTCAGCTCGGGGCTATGGCCCTTCTCGACACTCGGTTGGCCGGATGAGACGGACGACCTTGGCCGCTTCTATCCCGGGACAGTGATGGAGACCGGCTACGACATCATCTTCTTTTGGGTTGCTCGCATGATGATGATGGGCATTCACCTCATGGGTGACGTGCCATTTACCACCGTCTACCTGCACGGCCTCGTCAAGGATCCGTACGGGAAGCGGATGTCGAAGACCAAGGGCAACGTCGTCGATCCGCTCGAGGCAATCGCCGAGTCTGGCGCCGATGCCCTCCGATTCGCGCTCGTTCACGGGACCTCGCCGGGGAACGACCAGAAGTTCCGGAGCGAGCGTCTCGACGACGGACGCAACTTCGCGAACAAACTCTGGAACGCGACCCGCTTCGTTCTCGGCGCCCGTCCGGCGACGATCCCGGTCGACGCCTCCCGCCAGTCGCCGGACCCATCGCAGCTCGGGCCCGCGGAGCGCTGGATCCGCTCACGCGCGGCGGGCGCCGTCGAGTCGGTCGACCGCGCGATGGCCGATCTCCAGTTCGCTGAAGTGACCCGGACGCTGTACGACGCGATCTGGTCGGAATTCTGCGATTGGGGGCTGGAGTTCGCCAAGGTCCGACTGACCGACGAGTCCCTGGCGCCTGAGACGCAGGCAGCAACCTGGTGGACGCTGGTCGAGGCGCTCGATTCGTACCTGCGCCTGCTCCATCCGGTCATGCCCTTCGTGACCGAAGAGCTGTGGGCCGCCCTGCCGCACGCGGCCGACGATCCGTCGCTCCTGATCGTCGCCGATTGGCCGTCGATGGGGGAGCGAGAGCCCCAGGTCGAGGCCGATGTTGACGCTGTCATCCAGCTGGTCGGCGCCCTCCGGAACGCGCGTTCGGAGGCGGGCGTGGAGGCCGGGGAGTGGCTCGCGGTTCGGGTCGCCGTGCCCGATGCACTGGCGCCCGCATTCAGCGCGCTCGCTCCCACTATCGAGCGGCTCGCCAGGGCCCGGCCGCTCGCGCAGGTGGCTTCGCCGGAAGAGCTGAACCAGGCCGCCGATGCGGGTCTGACCGTGGTGGTCGGTGATCTCGAAGCGCGAATCGATCTCTCGGCCGACGAGGATTCAGCGGACCGCGAGCGCGTCCGCCTCGAAAAGGACCTCGCCGAAGCCGAGACCTTCCTCGCCACGGCACAGGCGCGCCTTGGCAACGACGCCTTCGTTCAGCGGGCACCCGCAGCGGTGGTGGCTGGTGCGCGGTCGCGAGCGGCCGAACTTGAAGAGACCGTTGCGCGGCTGCGGGATCGCCTCGGGCGCTGAACCCGGACGGCTACTTGACCGAGCCGGCGAGCAACCCCTGGACGAAGTAGCGCTGCAGGCTGAAGAAGACGACGATCGGAACGATCATCAGCAGGAACGCCCCCGCGGCAAGGAGGTTCCACTCCGTGCCGTACTGGCTGAGCAGCGTGCTGATCTGCCGAGTCAGCGGCCAGTTGTGGGGCTCCTGGACGAACACGAGCGCCATCAGGAGATCATTCCAGACCCACAGGAACTGGAAGATCCCGTAGGCCGCGATCGCCGGCACGGATAGCGGGACGACGATGGTCCGGAAGATCCCGATCCGCGACGCCCCATCGATCCTGGCCGCCTCGATGAGGTCGCGCGGCAGCGTGATGAAGAAGTTCCGGAGCAGGAAGATCCCGAACGGCAAGGCGAACGCCGTGTGGGTCAGCCAGATTCCCATGAAGTTCTTGGTGAAGCCCAGCTGTGCAAACATCTGGAGGATCGGGATGAAGGCGACCTGCGCCGGAACCATCATCAGGGCGATCACCGTGAGGAACATCGTGTCCCGGAGCGGGAACTTGATCCACGAGAAGGCGTACGCCGCGAGTGAGGCGATCGCGAGCGGCAGGAGTGTGGACGGGACCGAGATGATGATGTTGTTGATGAATGCTCGGAACATGCCCTGCGCATTCAGCACCGACACGTAGTTCTCGGTCGTGAACCGAAGCGTGTTGAGTGTTTCCCACCAGCCGGTCGCCTGGATATCCGATCGAGGCCGGAAGGACGTTACGAGCAGGCCGATCGTCGGCGCCAGCCAGATGACCGCCACGATCCCGAGTGCAATGTGGATCGGCGTCCGGTTCAATGCCTGGACGATGCGGCCGCTCAGGGTTCGCGGGTGATCAGATCCCGTGGCCGGACGAGGCAGGTCGGGCGCAATGCTCACGTGACGGCCTCCGTCCGGAAGCGCCGGATGTTGTAGAGCATCACCGGCACCATGACGATCAGCATCACGACGGCGACCGCGGCACCTTTGCCGAACAGGCCGCCCGGGAATGACTCCTGGTACATCGTGAAGGCAATCACCCGGCTCGAGCTTCCTGGGCCACCCGAGGTCATGACGTAGATCAGGTCGAACAACTTGACCACGTTGACGGTCAGCGTGACCGCGAGGACCGAGATAGGCAGGCTGACCATCGGTAGAATGATCCCCCGAAAGATCTGGATCTCATTCGCGCCGTCGACCCGGGCGGCTTCCATGATCTCGGACGAGATGCTCTTGATCGCGGCGGACAGGATGACGGTCGCAAAGCCGACAGAGCCCCAGATCCCGACGGCGATCAGCGAGGCATTGACGAAGCCCGGATTGCCGAGCC